>DJVD01000168.1 GCA_002440805.1 Chloroflexi bacterium UBA6265 | reverse complement strand
GGGTTTGCCCCGAAACTGACCGCCGGTCACGTCTTCGTCACCGTGCCAACCAACCGCAGCGATGTCACCATTCCGGAAGATGTGATCGAGGAAGTCGCCCGTATGGTCGGCTACGATTCACTCCCCTCAACCATGCCGATCGGTGAAACACCGCTGGTTGAGCGCGATCCAATGTTCTTGCTGGAGCGCCGATTGCGGCGCACCTTGACCGGAGCGGGCGCCTACGAAGGTCGCACCTATGTAACCGTGGGTGAGACCGATCAGGCGCGGTGGAAAGGCATCGTGGAGAATAAGACGTCCGCAGCGCCCTTGCGACTTGTCAATCCGATGAACGGCGAACAACCCTTGCTTCGAACCAGCCTGCTGCCGCGGCTGATTTCGGCGGTTGCCGAAAACCTGAAGCACGAGAAATCGGTTCGCCTGTTCGAGATCGGGCACGTATTCCATGCGACCGAACCAGACGAACTGCCTTATGAACCGGGGCACCTCGCAATCGCGTACGCGGGTTTCCGTGAGCCATTTGATCGGTTCGCGCCGCAGGTCCGGAAGATGTCGGCAACCGATGCCAATGCCCAGCAACTCGATTTCTTCGACGTCAAAGGTGCGCTGAATGCCGCACTTGCCAGCGTTGGACTTACAGAAATCAGTTATGTTCCCGCCGCTCATGAATCATTGCACCCTGGTCGCACCGCTACCGTGATCACTGGCGGCGAAACGCTCGGCACGATCGGCGAAGTCCGACCCGACCTTGCAACTGAGCTGAATGTATCCGACTTCCGACTCACCATAGTCGAGATCGATCTCGAGAAAGTCCTGCTCCTTGCCACCGCAGCGACTCGGCCGACGATCACGGTCGATCATTACCTCCCGGTGGAACAAGATTTCGCGTTCCTGGTCGATAAGGCGGTATCGGCTGCGGATGTAGAGCATGCCCTGCGGCGGAATGCAGGTCCATTGCTTACCGGGATCATGCTCTTTGATGTCTTTGAGGGCGAACAAATTGGCGCGGGCAAGAAGAGCCTGGCCTACCGGCTCACGTTCACTGCTCCCGATCGGGCAATGACGGATGCTGAACTTGAGAAGCAACGGGTCAAGATCCAGAAGGGCGTCAAGGCCCTCGTGGGTGGCGAACTGCGCGCGTAAAGGCGGACCTGGGTGTCCGCCCCAACCGGGACGATAAATTCTGTCGCCACGACTCGCGGAATCGACAATCGAGAGACTGCAAACATGAACATCAAAACCTACGGCCCGGATGAGGCACTGGCGGGGCTCTCCCGCACCGGCGAGCAGCCGGAGCCGACACTGCCGCAGCACATCATCGATCGGAATTCCGAAATCTTCGGCGAAGTGCTCAACGCGCACCAGGTGGTCGACCGCATCGTCACAGATGTGCGCGAGCGTGGCGACGAGGCCATACGCCTCTACACCAAGGCGTACGACGGCCGCGATATCGCGCAGCTCGAGGTGCCCCGCGAACAATGGAATGCTGCCCTTGTGCGGATCGATCCGGAACTGCGGTTAGCCCTGGAACTGGCAGCGGATCGCATTCGCAGCTTCCATGAGAAACAGAAGCGCGAGAATTGGTTCGATGCCACCGAACTGGGCATGTTTGGCCAGATCATCCGGCCACTGCAGCGCGTGGGCATCTACACGCCGGGTGGATCAGCTGCTCTCCCCTCCTCGCTGCTGATGGTCGCGATTCCCGCCCGCGTCGCAGGTGTCGAGGAAATAATCATCGCCGCACCCCCACGTGGCGATGAGGGTATCCCGGATGTCATCCTGGCAGCGGCGGCCATTGCCGGTGTCGATCGCGTCTTTGCGATTGGCGGCGCCCAGGCGATTGCAGCGATGGCATTTGGCACAGAGAGCGTGCCCCAGGTGGACAAAATCTGTGGTCCGGGCAACATCTTCGTGGCATTGGCCAAGCAACGCGTGGCGGGGACGGTAGCCATCGACCAGATCGCCGGGCCAACCGAGACTTTGGTGCTCTGCGACGATTCCGCCGATTTGGAGCTGGTAGCGGCCGACCTGATCGCCCAGGCCGAGCATGATCCCCTGGCCAGCGCCATCCTGGTGACGACCAGCAAGCGCATCGCCGAGGGTGTATCCGCCGAGATCGATGCACAGGCATCCCTGTTGCCGCGTGAGGCGATTATCCGCCAGTCACTGGAGGCTCAGGGCGTAATTGCGCTCGTCGACACGCTGGGGCAGGCGATCGATTGCGCCAACGCGTATGCACCAGAGCACCTGTGTTTGCAGGTGGTCGATCCCTGGGCGTGGATTCCGGCGGTGCGAAACGCCGGTGGTATTTTCGTGGGCGAGAACAGTCCGGAGGCGCTCGGCGATTACACCGCTGGCCCGAGCCATGTGATGCCAACCGGAGCAACCGCCCGGTTCAGTTCACCAACTAACGTCAACGATTTCCAGAAGATCATCTCCCTCGCGGCGGCCAACACATTGGCGATCCAGACGCTGGGGAGTGCCACCATGCGAATCGCCCATGCAGAGGGACTGGACGGGCACGCGGCATCCATCCGCCGCCGGATGGATAAGAACTAGCGGGACGCCATTTCTCGCAGCGCAGCGACAATTTGATCTTCCACCGTGGCGTCTTCGGCAAGTGTGACTTTGCTGAGGGCGCCTTTGGCTTCCACGGATGTGTAGCCGAGGGCCATGAGCGCTTCCATCGCATCGCTATTGGTAGCACTCACATTCGCGACGGCCACATCGATGTTTTCCGGCAGCTTGCCGCGCAGATCGAGCAGGATGCGACTGGCGGTTCGCTTGCCCACGCCGGGCACGGTGACCAGCAGATCGATTTGCTCGTTGGCGATGACCGAGAACAGCTCGTCAGCGCTGAATCGACTCAATATCGCCAGCGCCATCCGCGGACCGATGCCGTTCACACCAATCAGCGTCTGGAACCATTGCAGGTCGGCCGGCGTCTGGAAGCCGAACAGTAGCTGAGCATCTTCCCGTACCACCATATGGGTGTGGAACTCTTGCTCAGCTTTCAGGTCCGGGGCAGCGCTAACGATTCGTGCGGTGGTGAGTACGCGATAGAGCACGCCCTGCACATTCACGATCACGGCATCGGGCTCGGTGCGATGAATTGTTCCCAACAAACCTGCAATCATGGTTTCCTCACTGTCTCCTTCGTCGCGAGAATCGTAGCAGAGTTACCGCTACACTGATCGGATGAAGAACAGCACACTGATAATCGATGCCCACGTCCATATCTTCCCACCCGGCATGATTGCCCGGCGGGAACTNNGAACTTGTCGCCAGCATGAACCGGGCCGGTGTGGATATCTCGATCGTGGTCGGTTGGCCGTGGCGGACGCATGCCCACATCCAGGAACACAACGAATATCTTGCGGAAGCGGTTAGCAGGTTTCCGGATCGGTTGCGGTGGCTTGGTATTTTCAATCCGCGGGTACCCGAGGCCCGTCCTCAGATTGGATGGGCAATCGAAAACGGTGCAATCGGTTTCGGCGAACTCAATGCCGATGGGCAAGGATTTTCGTGGTCAGAACGCGAGCATTACCAGGACGCGCTCGAACTGGTTGCCGATGCCGGCCTGCCGCTGATGTGCCACACCACCGAGCCGGTGGGGCATCGCTACCCCGGCAAGGGATACGCCCACCCACAGGACATCCTGAAGGCCATCGAGGCGATTCCAACCCTGAAATGGGTGCTGGCGCATTGGGGTGGCGGATTACCGTTCTATGAACTGATGCCCGAAGTGCGACTCTCCTGCCTGAACGTTGCATACGACAGTGCGGCCACCAGCTATCTCTACGACGTGCTGGTTTTTCGAAGAGTCATTGATTTGGTTGGTCTGGAGAAAGTGGTCTTCGGCAGCGACTGGCCGGTGCTGGCCCAGGGCAAACTGATTCAGCGCATCCGCGATCTCGATTTTTCGCC
>DJVD01000144.1 GCA_002440805.1 Chloroflexi bacterium UBA6265 | reverse complement strand
CTGGGACGTGGGCCACCAGGCCTATGCCCACAAGATGCTCACCGGACGTATCAACGGCTTCTCTGTTCTCCGCCAGGAAGACGGCATGAGCGGATTCCTCAGCCGCGATGAGAGCGAGCACGACCATTTCGGTGCCGGCCACGCCAGCACCAGTATTTCTGCTGCGCTCGGCATGTGCATGGCCGAACAGCGCAAACCAAAGAACGTTCGCGGCCATGCCGTGGCGATCATTGGTGATGGCGCCCTTACCGGTGGGATGGCGTATGAAGCGCTCAACAACGCTGGCCACATCGATGCTCCACTGATCGTGATCCTGAACGACAACGAAATGAGCATTGCCCCAAATGTCGGCGCGATGGCCAAACATCTTAATCGCCTTCGCACTGATCCCAACTACAATCGCGCCAAGGACGACCTGGCCGACTTTGTGGAGAAGTTGCCGCAGGGCAAGAACCTTGTCGAGCTGGGCAAGCGCATCAAGGATTCCATGAAGGAATTCATCTATCACGCATCGTTCTTCGAGGAACTTGGTTTTACCTATACCGGCCCCATCGACGGCCACAATATCGGCCAGTTGGTGGATGTGCTGAAGCATGCCAAAACCAGTCCGAACCCGATTGTGGTGCATATCAGCACCCAGAAGGGCAAGGGATATGATCCGGCGCTCAGCGATATCGAGCGCAGCCACGCGGTGAGTGCGCCTACTCACCCCGATGCTCCCAAACCACCACCGAAGTACCAGGATGCATTCGCCCAGGCCATCATCGAAATGGCCAGGGAGGACGATCGCGTATACGCGATCACGGCAGCCATGCCAAGCGGCACATCGCTCGGCAAGTTCCAGAACGAATTCCCCGACCGCTTCTTCGATGTCGGAATTGCCGAGGCACATGCGGTCACCTTCGCCGCCGGACTCGCAACCGACGGCCTGCGTCCCGTGGTTGGCATTTACAGCACCTTCCTGCAGCGCGCGTACGACCAGATCATTCACGATGTGGCCATTCAGCGCTTGCCGGTGATTTTCGCCCTTGATCGTGCGGGCTTTGCCGGCGACGATGGCCGCACCCACCACGGCGTGTTTGACCTCAGCTACCTGCGCATCATCCCCAATATGGTAGTGATGGCACCGAAGGATGAGATGGAACTGCGCCACATGTTCCACACCGCCCTGAAGTACAACGATGGCCCCGTTGCGATTCGCTATCCCCGTGGTGCCGGAGTTGGCGTTGACACCAGCGGTGCACTTCAGGTGCTGCCGATGGGTAAGGCCGAGATCCTCCGCAAGGGCGACGATGTCACACTGCTGGCGCTGGGCGCCATGGTGCCGGCAGCGATGCAAGCTGCCAATCGGCTTCACGAACTCGGCTACAGCGCTACGGTCGTAAATGCCCGTTTTGTCAAACCACTGGATGAAGCCCTTATCCTTGAACTCGCCCGCTCCGGCACCGGCATTGTCACCATTGAAGAAAACGCGATTGCGGGCGGATTCGGATCGGCAGTGCTGGAATTGCTCGCCGCAAACCAGGTATTGACACCCGTGACGACGTTGGGCGTGCCGGACAAATTCTTTGACCAGGCGTCCCAATCTCGCTTGCGCGAGAAATCCGGCCTCAGCATCGATAGCATCGTGAATGCGGCCATCGGGCATGTGAGTGCCAGGAGCACTTCATCCGTGGCCGCGGAGCGTGCAGGCGGAAGTTGATGGACTCCACCAGTAGCACTCCCACCATGCATAGTTCTGAACCAAGGAATGCGGAGGAATTCGCCACGCTGGTTCAGCCAGTCCTGCCGGACATTACCGATCATCAAATCGCGCAGTTGTTGCAGTACCGGGATATGTTGCACGCGCGCAACCAACACGTAAACCTCACCGCCGTGCGTGATTTCGATGGCATCGAGCGACGGTTGATTTTGGAAAGCCTTCGCCTTGTCCCCGTCGTGCGCAGCCTCATGGATGTGAATGGCGGCGATGTGATGGATCTCGGCAGCGGTGGCGGAATCCCGGGAGTGATTCTGGCAATTGCGATGCCGGAGTCCTCGTTCACGCTGCTGGATGCCACCGGCAAGAAGGTAGCGTTTCAGCGTGAGGTGATCGAGAGCATTGGCGTCTCCAACATACGCGCTGTGCAAGGTCGCGCCGAGGAACTGGGCCACGATATTAATTGGCGCCATACCTTCGATGTCGTCACTGCCCGGGCAGTTACGTCCCTCTCTGCGTTGATGGAACTGGGACTGCCATTCGTTTCGATGAAGGGTTGGCTTGTTCTGCCCAAAGGCGTTGAAATCGAGGACGAACTCTTTATCGCCCGCAAGGCAGCGGGTAAACTCGGCGGCACCATTGTCAGTCACGAGGTGATGGACGATGCCGGTTCGGATGTCGACACTCGCCTGGTGCTGGTGCGCAAGGACGCGGCCACACCATCGGATTACCCGCGGCGCGTCGGCTTACCGGCGAGGTCGCCACTAGGCAGTCCGCAAGACCAGGCCACAACCAAGAGCAAATCACGAAAGCGAGGTGGCTGATGACTGCTGAAACACCTCGCTTTGATACCCGCGGAGCCCGGCTTTACTACCGCAAGGAAAAGCTCCGCGGCGCCAGCTGGGAGTACGAGATTAATGGTGGCTGGTTCACGGTGCCGGGTGATGAGAGCGAACGCCGAATCTTGCGACACGGTTTCCGCTTCTTCCGGCCTCGCGAGGCCACCATCGTAACCTCGAGTGGCGAGGAAGTGGTGAAGCGCTCGTTTGCCGAACAATGGTTCTTCCCGGATCGCTGGTTCTCGTTATTGCGATTCATCGCCGAAGATGGTCGGTCAATTGGCTACTACGTCAATTTCTCGATGCCTCTTCAGGAAATTCGCAGCAACTATTACTCCGACATCGACCTTGAACTGGATCTGTGGCTGGATATGAACGGCACCATCACCGAGCTCGATCGGGATGAGTACGAGGCTGAAATCGCCTCCAAGCGACTCAATCCGGAATGGGGAGAGCACGTTGAAGCCGCGGCTCGCAGCGTCCGCGCCGCTGTCACCAGTTGCCTGCAGGAGTTTGGGCCCGATATCGAAAAGCAAAAGCACCCCGCCTACGGCATTCCCGCGTTCATCCTCCGCGCCTAAACATCGCTGGGCCGCAGGGCCTCGATGTAGCGCACGATGCCAAGAGAAGCATCGTAATCCCGCCGCCTGATTTCATCCAGCAACAAATCACGCGCCTGCAGCACCTCCCGCATTTTGTCGGCCGCCATTGGGTCGTCGGATGTATCGGGATGGTATTTGATCGCCAATCGCCGGAAGGCAGCCTCAATCAC
>DJVD01000052.1:532-4400 GCA_002440805.1 Chloroflexi bacterium UBA6265 | reverse complement strand
TGCCGCCAGCTTTCGAAATGATCTGGCCAGGCAAACACCTGAAATTGAGCTGCGCCAACGGTATCGACGGTGATGGAGCCGCTCCATAGATCGTTGTCGCCCTTCACCATCGGGCTCTCGGTCCATCCGTCCGTGCCCCGCTGGCGAAACTGAATGACGGCAGCGATGAGGTCGTGCCCTTCGCGGAAAATATCGGCCGTGATATCGATGCGATCGCCAACTTCACGCTTGAGCGCGTAGCGGCCGCCATCCACCACCGGCTGCACGTTCTCGATCAGAACACCGCTTGGCGCCTCGGCAAGGTTCTGAAGTTCGATATCCATAACTGGTTCGTACCTTTCCACCTGCGAATCCCGGGTGAGATTAGGTTCAGCGTGCGCACAATCTGCGTACCGTGCCATCGGTTGGTGCCATTTGGCGGGGTACACTTGCGGCGGTTACATCGTTAATCATGCCTGTGTAGTGGCATGTGTTCAAGCCGGAGACCTTTCAGCAATGGTTCGTTCCCCCCTGCTTCGCCCCGCGGCCATCCTCGCGCTTCTCCTCCTCGTCGGGGCCATAATAACCTTCACCGGCGGCCTTCAGACCGTGAACGTCACCGAGATCGAGGCCGATGGACTTGATCTCTCGCTTGACGAAGAAGCGTATTATGAGTACGTCTCTCCCCGTTTGGAACGGCTGGTGGTAGAAGTATCGGCTACCCGGGAAATGGTTGAGACGAAAAGCCGCGACATTGTTGCGCTCACTCGTGCAGGCACTGTCATCGACACCCTCACGGAGGAAATTCGCACCTACGGCGAGGAAAACGCTGTACCACCGAAGTTCGCGGACGTTCACGCCCGGATTCTGGACGCGTCGGAAACGGTAACCTACACGTTCGAAGAGGCGAGGACCGCGTTACGGACATTCAATTTCTCGGCCATGAGCGGTCTGGTCGTCGGTTTCGGAGAC
Source organism: Chloroflexi bacterium UBA6265 (assembly GCA_002440805.1). Lineage (GTDB taxonomy): Bacteria > Chloroflexota > Chloroflexia > Thermomicrobiales > UBA6265 > UBA6265. The sequence continues at coordinate 3,449 of DJVD01000052.1, read as the reverse complement.
GCCGCCGATGCCTTTATCGCCTGCCAGAATGACCTTGAAGCACTGGTACAGTAAACGTGTAACCATTTGCACATACGAACGAGAAGGAAAATACATTGGATATGCAATATGAGGTTCGCTACCTCCTGAATGGCGAAGAACACATGCTCCACGTTGAGGCCACGTCGGCTGCGGCCGCGTCCGAATCCGTGCGTCACCAGGTATGCGGGCCCGACGACGATTTCGAGCTCATTCAGGTCTTGATGGTTGAAGAAACCGGGGAAGAATCCCTCACTTAATCGCGACCTGAATTTGTTTGTCCCCTCCACCCATACATATGGAGCTAAATCACGTGGCTTTGCCTGCTGAAATGCAGAAGATTCGGCCAGGTTCACCTCGTCCCCTCGGTGCCACTGTCACCCCGGAGGGGACGAATTTTGCGGTGTATTCCTCGGCTGCAACTTCGATCGACATCTGCCTTTTTGAGGAAGGACGCGACGAGCCCGTGCAGGTGTATACCCTGCCGGACAACACCCAACGGGTATGGCACGGGTTTATCCCCGGTGTTCAGGCAGGTGCCTTGTACGGCATTCGCGCGCATGGCCCCTGGGAACCGCAAAACGGCTATCGGTTCAATGCGAACAAGCTGCTGCTTGATCCCTACGCTCGAGTCGTGGTGGGCGAACCCGTGTGGGACGAATCGATGTTCGCCCATACCATCGGCGACGACCTGGTCATGAACGAGGAAGCCAACGACGCCAATATGCCGAAGGGCATGGTAACCAACGGCGAGTACGATTGGGGTGACGATGCTCCCCTGAATACTCCATGGGACCAGAGCGTTGTGTATGAAGTACACGTCAAGGGGTTTACGAAGCAACATCCAGAAGTTCCGGAGGAATTGCGCGGTACCTATGCAGGCATGGCGCACCCCGCAGCCATTGATTACCTGAAGCAACTTGGTGTAACTGCCGTTGAGCTGCTTCCTGTGCATTCGTTTGTCGACGATTCATTCCTGGTCGATCAGGACAAGGTGAATTACTGGGGATACAGCACGCTCAACTTCTTCTCCCCTGCTGCCCGATACGCTGCCAACAAAACGCCCGGCGCGGAGATCAATGAATTTCGCGACATGGTGAAGGCGATGCACGCTGCCGGGATTGAGGTCATCCTCGATGTGGTGTTCAACCACACCTGCGAGGGCAACGAACTTGGCCCGGTGCTTTCATTCCGCGGCATTGATAATCGCCACTACTACAAGCTGGATCCCACAAATCTCCGCCACAACCTCAACTACACCGGCACCGGGAACACCGTGAATGTTGGCCATCCGCAAGTGATGTCGATGGTGATGGATTCGCTGCGATACTGGGTGCGGGAAATGCACGTGGATGGATTTCGCTTTGACCTGGCGGTAACACTGGGGCGTGAGTATCCGGATTTCGATCCCCACGGCGGTTTCTTCGATGCCATCTTCACGGATCCGATCATTTCAGCCGTAAAGCTCATCGCGGAACCATGGGATACGGGCCCCGATGGGTATCAACTGGGCAACTTCCCGCTCATATGGAGCGAATGGAACGACAAGTACCGTGACGATGTGCGCACGTTCTGGCAAACAACCCAGCCAATCCTGGCGGCCATGGGCTATCGGCTCACCGGTTCGTCCGATATTTTCGAAAGCAGCGGCCGAAAGCCACACGCAAGTGTGAATTTCATCGCTGCTCACGATGGCTTTAGCCTGCACGACGTGGTGTCCTACACCCGCAAGCACAACGACGCCAACGGCGAAGACAACATGGACGGCCACGATCACAACATCGCTGCCAACTACGGTGTCGAAGGCCCGACAGACGACGAATCGATCCTGGCCCTGCGCAACCGCCAGAAGCGAAATATGCTTGCTACCGTGCTATTCTCCCAGGGCACGCCAATGATCTGCGGCGGCGATGAACTTGGCCGAACGCAACAAGGCAACAACAACGCCTATGCGCAGGATAATGAACTCAGCTGGTACGACTGGGACCTCGGCGACGATGAGAAAGCACTGATCGAGTTCACACGTCGCGCCATCCAGATTCGCCGCGAGAACCCGGCGCTCACCCGGCGCTATTTTTTCCGCGGCATGCCCGAGAAGAAGGGTGAGCTGCCAGATGTGATCTGGGTGCATCCCGAGGGTGCCGAGTTCGGCACCGACGACTGGACCAATCCCGATCTGCGTACGCTGGGCATGCGACTCGACGGCGGTGCGATCCAGGAAATCGATGAGATGGGCGATCCCATCGAGCCGGCATCGCTCCTCCTGATCTTCCATGCAGGTGAGGACGAAATCGACTTCACACTTCCGCTGGTGGAACGCGGCGAAGATCTTAATCACTGGGTGGCGCTCCTAAGCACCGATAGCGACGATGGCACCGCGTCATTGGTCGCCAAGGGCGGCGAAACTATCACCATTCCAGGACGCACAGTGATGATCTTCCTGCCGAGCAACGAAATCACCAGCACCACCCTGCTTGATGACGAAGACGTTGCGCTATTACTGGATGAAATCCACAGCTAGAGAAAAACGAAGAGGCCGGTGCATCTATCTGCACCGGCCTCTTCTGTTGATCGGGGACTAGTGATGCTCAGTTAGGTCGACCTTGATCGGCTCGCGATCCGTCGGAATGAGGGACAACAAGTCCTGCAGCATCTCAGCCTGGTATGACGTCATTTCACCCAGGAGCAGGGAAAGCCGATGCTGGTACGCCCGGCCCACTCGCTCCAGCAGCGCTGCGCCTTCGCCAGTAAGGCGGGCAAGGACCATCCGCTTGTCATCCGGATGCGCATCCCGTGTTGCCCAGCCATGCCTGGCCAGGATATCGACGTAAAGCGTGGCCGTGCGGCGAGCAACCGAAAGGCGACGGGCAAGCTCGGATGGCGCGATACCGATATCGCC
>DJVD01000052.1:0-518 GCA_002440805.1 Chloroflexi bacterium UBA6265 | reverse complement strand
TCGGTAGCAGCGCGATCCAGGGCACCGGCGGTGCGGATGAGTTGCATAAACGCGTGGTATCGCACCGAATCGGCATTGGATTGCCCTTCATCCATTGCGTGCCAGTTCTCATCGAACACCAGCCATTTTGGATGTACTGCTACGCGTGTCATGTTGGTCACCATGCTTTTCCATCCCGACTATCGCATCCGAGCGTGTGATTGATGAGCAGAAAATACCCTGATAAATCAGTGTACGACTGCCGCAATGATTCAGATGACAGGGAAACAGCGATAGTGCGATGCGCATGCGTCGGGAAAACTTCGGTAATTCTCCCCCCTGAATACAATGAACTAGAGTGCCTCATCCGAAAGCAGACCGGCGCGCAACGCATATCGCACCAGTTCGGCGCGGTTTGTCAGCCCCAGTTTTTGCATTGCCCGGTGACGATACGTTTCTACCGTCTTAGGCGAGAGCGAGAGGAAATCGGCGCTTTGCTGGGCGGTGTATCCCTCGGCGGTGAGTTTGACGACTTCCCG
>DJVD01000054.1:2301-6457 GCA_002440805.1 Chloroflexi bacterium UBA6265 | reverse complement strand
GCTGTTCTTGCGCAGGAACGAATATAGGAACCAGCTAATAGCCCACGCGCCGGCAACACCAAAGACCAAACCCACGATTATCGCCAATCCTGCAATCAGGTTAAGACCGTTCCGCAGGAGATAGGTGACGCCGGAAAACCAGGTGATGAACGCCAGGATCGAACTGACATTGAAGAGGTGAAAGGCATGGCCGCCGACATCCCCGCCATGATCGAAATCGTGACCCGCATCGCCATCACCACCGAGATCGGCGAAGCCCAGGAGAACCGATCCAACGGTGAAAAGAATCCCAAACAGGAATCCACCCACAAGAATCGCATCGAACATGTCATTGACGGGAAACATAAAATGCTCCACACCGCGTACGTACTGCAATTATGGCCGAATTATACAGCGGTTTGGCTTAAGCCGAGACATGGGACAGGATTTCGACAATCGTGACCGGATACACTAGGCTACAGCGTTATCTGCAACGCCCCGCACGTGGGTGCCGGAACCTCCGTCACAACCACATTAAGCGGTCGTTTACACGATGACCTTGTAAGAAATTGTGCCGCCACACCCGTGGCGAACCCGGTGCAGCCAGACTCCTCGACCAGTCACCATTACCGGGTCTGTGCTCCCGCAGATTGAAGCGGAACGCTCTATGTATATGTCTCGTCGTCACAAACTGGATGTGCCCGCCTACAGTGTGTCCACCGATCGCTGGCGCGATTTTGACTGGATGCTCTTCCTGACCATGGGCGTGCTGATGGCGTTCGGCACGATCAGCATCTGGAGCGCGGTCGGTCTTCCCAATCCTGCAACCCTGAATGACGGCACCAAACACCTCATCTTTGGCATGGTTGGGCTGGGGCTGATGTTCCTGTTCGCCAGCATCGACTATCGCTACCTGGAGGCGATTGTGTGGCCCGCGTACTTCGCTGGCCTCGGGCTGTTGTTAGCGGTGCAAAGTCCGCTGGGCGTGACCGTTGCCGGTGCGCAGAACTGGTTCAACCTCGGTTTCACGCTGATCCAGCCATCGGAGTTCACCAAGATCACCACGATCCTGGCGCTGGCATCGTTCGTTGCCGGACAGGGTGGCGAAATGCGGCGGATTAGTAATTTCGTGATCGCCGGGCTCATCGTCGCCATGCCATCGCTCCTGATCCTGATCGGACCCGACCTTGGCCAAACCATGGTCTACATCGCGATCTGGGGGAGTTCGCTGCTGGCCATGCGCACCAGTCGCCTTTGGATCACGATTACAGCGATCAGCTTCCCGGGCCTGATCGTCTTCGCCTGGCAATTCGTGCTGCAGGATTACCAGAAAACCCGGTTCCTTGTGAGTTTCGATCCCGACCGCGCTCCACTCGAAGGCGGCGACCAGATCCTCCAGGCCCGTACCGCTATTGGCGCGGGTGGTATGTTCGGCGAAGGCATACGCGGCGGCACGCAGAGCACCCTTAACTTGCTGGGCGTGGCGGAGTCCGATTTCATTTTCGCCCACGCCAGCGGCATGTTCGGTTTCATGGGCATGATCGGCCTGATGGTGGCAATGGTGATCCTGATCTGGCGCTGCCTCTCAATTGCGGAGAAGGCCCGCGATCACTTCGGCCAAATGATCGCCATCTGCACCGCTGGCATGTTCTTTTTCCAGGCCACCCTGAAAATCGGCATGAATGTCGGCCTTATGCCCGTTGCCGGCATCACGTTGCCATTCGTCAGCGCCGGCGTCAGTTCGCTGTGGACCAGCATGATGTTTGTCGGCATCCTGCAAAGCATCCGCATGCACCATCGCAAACTGGGCTTCCAGCCGCTTTAGGTTCTAGCCCGCAATCCACGGATGATTTCATAGGCTTCATCGCCACTGATACCAGCGATCTGGGCGAGCTCGCGAGCAGCCTTGCTTGGCTTGAGACCAGCAGCCAACAGCTTGCTGGCGATTGATTCCATATTGGTGTCGCCTGCAACAACATCGCTGCCAGCCAGCACAATGACGATTTCGCCGCGGATTTCGCCGTGCGCATAGCGCTCGATGAGCGCAGAAAGCGTCCCCCGGGTGATTTCCTCGTGCAGCTTCGTCAACTCCCGCGCCACCACAACTTCGCGATCGCCGACGCTCTCCTGCAACTCCCCCAGCGTCTCCAACAATCGCTGCGGGCTTTCGAAGAGCACGATCGGCCAGCCTGTGGCCAGCGCCTTGCCGAATGCGGCCCGACGTCCTTCCCCCTTGCGCTCGACAAATCCAAGGAAAATGAATGGCCCGGTCACTAACCCCGATGCACTCACGGCCGCAATCGCGGCGCTCGCGCCGGGGATCGGCACCACGGTGTGGCCGGCGGCAAGTGCGGCCGCCACGATCTCCTGCCCTGGATCGGCGATTGCGGGTGTGCCCGCATCGGAGATAAGCGCCACATCGCCCGCTTCCATGGCCTGCAGCAGTTGAGATTCGCGTTGAGCTCGATTGTGGTGGTGATAGCTCACCATCGGTGTCGATATCTCGAAAACCGACCGCAGCGTGCCACTATGGCGCGTATCTTCAGCTGCGATCAACTGCACCGATCGCAGCGTTTCCACGGCGCGGGGCGAAAAATCCTGCAAGTTGCCCATCGGTGTTGCCACTACGAAAAGTGTGCCCATGAGCCCTCCGGGCGCGAAACGGGGATGTCTGCAGCGACTATACTTGGAACCTGATTCACTATGCCCCGGCGAGGAGTGGCGCCGGGCGGAAACCCAGGTTTGGAGTTGTTCTCATGTCCGATGGATCGCTATTCGATTTGAGCGCATTTGGCGCCCCGAAGCCGGAGCCTGAAAGCGAACCCGAACAAGAAACTACGCCCGAACCCCAGGCTGTAGAACCAGCGGTATCCGAACCCGCACCACTGATGGCCATGTCTACAGTGCCCCAGGGGGAGCGGCGAGAGGCGGCGAGCACACCAACAGCGCTTTACCGCAAGTACCGTCCGCAATCGTTCGAATCGGATGATCTCTTTGGCCAGGATCACGTTGTGAATACGTTGCGAAATGCGATCGCGCTTGACCGCATCGCCCACGCCTATCTCTTCTGCGGGCCGCGCGGCACGGGCAAGACCACCACGGCCCGCATTCTGGCAAAAGCCGTCAACTGCGAAGATCCCGATCCACTCCGACGACCGTGCAATGTCTGCCCAAGTTGTGTGGCGATCAACACCGGCGCAACGACAGATGTGATTGAAATTGATGCCGCCAGCAATCGCGGCATCGATGACATCCGCGACCTGCGGGAGCGGGTGAAGTACGCACCCTCTCAACTCAAAACCAAGTTCTACATCATCGATGAGGCCCACCAGATCACCGGTGCCGCCGCGAACGCCTTCCTGAAAACACTGGAGGAACCGCCGGCCCACACCAAGTTCATCCTGGCAACGACCGATCCCGAAGACCTGCTGCAAACCATTGTCAGCCGATGCCAGCGGTTTGATTTCCGCCGCATCAATCTTGAGGCGATGATCGCAAATCTCACCAAGATCGCTGCTGCCGAGAACATCCAGGTGGATGACGAAGCGAAGGCGATGATCGCCCGCCACGCCACCGGCTCGCTCCGCGATGCCCAGGGACTGCTCGACCAGGTGGCGGTCTATCGCGAGAATGCGGATGATGCCAACACTACCGTGACCGTTGATTTGGTGCGCACCGTGCTGGGCGTGAGCCGCAATGATCGCGTGGAGTCGATTGCTGGCGCGCTGGCCGATCGTGATGCTGGCGCCGGCGTACGCGCCATCGGTGAAGCAGTGGCCGCCGGAGATGATGTCCGCCAGCTGGCCCGGCAACTGCTCACGTATATGCGCGAACTGCTGCTGGAACGATCCGGAGGTCACAGCGACCTGGACGACGCCGGCAGGAAATTGGCACAACGTTTCGATCTTGGCGAATTGGCCGAATTGACGCGGATGTTTGGCGATATCGATTTCAAGGTGAAGCACGCCACGATTTCACAGTTACCGCTTGAAATCGCAGTCATTGAAGGCGCCCTGCGCGGGGCATTGCCAACACGACCGCAGGCTGCGGTGGCTGAGCCGGCAACACAGACACCCGCGCCACAACAGCCGGCACCCCAACCACAGGCGCCTATCGCTGCCGCCGGTGCTGGAAACCTCATTGGCCGCGTGCGCGAAGGTGGCCGTCGGCCCGGTGC
>DJVD01000054.1:564-2248 GCA_002440805.1 Chloroflexi bacterium UBA6265 | reverse complement strand
AGCCTGGATGGAATTCGTAATCAATGGGGACGAATCAAGGCCGATGTGAACGCCGTCAATGTTCGCACTGGTGCGCTGATGTCAGAAATGGATCCTGCCGCGCTGGAAGGCGATCGACTGATCCTGACCGTTCCCTATCCCTTCCATGCCAACAAAATGAACTCAGACGATACGCGCCCGGTTGTGGAACAGGTGCTCTCGCGGGTAATGGGAACAGCGCTGAAGCTGGAGTGTTTCACCAGCGATGAGTTCCGCGGCCGTCCCGTTGTAAATACGGCGGCCACGCTCTCAACTCCACCCACTCCGGTTGCAGAACAACCAGCTCCTGCCCCGGCCGCTGAAGGAACCGAAAGCGAACCCGCAATCGATCCAACCGAATCGTTGCGCGCCGTGCGGAATATCTTCGACGCCGAGGAGATTGAGCCAACCGATCGCTAGCCGCGGGGGGTTGGCTGCACGGCAGGCGATGCAATCGGGCTTGCCAGCGGTGTGGCCACAGGTGTCGCCGCAGGTGCTTGACCCAAAGGTCTCGGTTGCAACTGGCCATCGACAACGGTTATCGCGCCATCGGCCTGTTGCCAAACCAGGCCCTCACTGCCCCAGGCGAGAGCGGTGATTGGGGCATCAGTTCCCATCGGGATGGAGATACCCGGGCCGCCCTTCAGCGGACGCACCCACAGGGAATGGACATACCACTGGTCCAGATCGCGCACCATGATGGCGTACGCCACCGAATTGCCGTCCGGTGAAACAACTGCGTGCGTAATCGTGGCGGCTGGGCCACCCTGGCCGCTGGTCGCAATCAGCACTGGTACCTGGTCACCAAAGCGATAGACGTAGAGCTGGCCGTTCATCAAGTCACCATCATTGATATTGCCGGCCACCATCACCAGTCCAAGTCCGGTGGGAAGCCACTGCAGGTTGGAGACGCTGGTGCCGGTAGATGCGTGCAGCACATTGATTTCTCGCACGTCATCATCACGACTATCGAGCACAAACACTGAATGATGGCCGTCTCGCAGCAGGGTCTGAACAACCACCTCGGAATCCATTGGACTCCAGATCGCATTGATCACGGTGCCACTTGCCCCTGTTCGGGAGACAGGCATGGTGGAGCCATCCATCGACACCCGCTGCAGCACGCCCGGCCCGGAAATCAACACCGCGTTGCCTTGCGGGATCCAGTCGATGTTGATCACCTGGGCGACGTCCGCTACAGGGGAAGCGACCGGAGATGCAACGGGCGAACCGGGCAGAGGTAGCGGCATCGAAATCGCAAGCGGGATCTGCTCGCCAATTGGTTGGCCATCGGCACCAAAGAATTGCACCGACATGATTTCGTCTTGCACCACCAGCGTACCGACGCGATCGCCAGTAGGTGATGGGGAATAGTCGTACACACTCACGCCATCCGGAATCGCAATCGGCGAAAACGTCCGGAGGCTGGCATCGTACACGGTCAATTTTCCATCTACCATCAGGTAGAGGAACCGCGGGGCACTGCGGGCTACCAGGAGTTGTTGAGGCGATACGGTGGGCGCCGGGGTCGGATCGGTAACCTGGACGACGGGCGCTTCTGTGGGTGGGGTTGTTGCTTCCCTGGTTGGTCGCTCCTCGGTTACGAACCTACGCCCCTCTTCCCCTTCACCGGCATCCGAGGGTGATTCACCGCCGCAGGCAGCCA
>DJVD01000054.1:0-503 GCA_002440805.1 Chloroflexi bacterium UBA6265 | reverse complement strand
AAAATTCCCAATCACAACAGCCTGTAGCTTACCATGCCATCCGCGCTCGAACTGACCGTCACCATCTGGAAATTCGTGCGAATATAGGGCATATCGTTCGCTTGAGCAGTTTGCTTGCGGGCACACGCAGCAGGAAGCAACATGACACAATCCGAACCCGATCTTTCGCGCATTACCACCGAGCAACGTAACAGCCGCACGGCGGAGATCGATACGCTCTCGACCCTGGACATGCTGCGCGTCATCAATGAGGAAGATGCCAGGGTTGCGCCAGCCGTGGCCGAGCAACTTCCGTACATCGCCAGGGCGGTGGATGGAATTGTCGACCGGATGCAGGCGGGCGGCAGGCTTGTGTACATTGGTGCCGGTACGTCCGGTCGGCTGGGCGTGCTGGATGCGTCGGAGTGTCCACCCACATTCAATACCCCACCCGAGTTGGTCGTGGGCCTGATTGCGGGCGGCGACCATGCCCTGCGCCACGCGGTTGAACACGTCGAAGATTC
>DJVD01000070.1 GCA_002440805.1 Chloroflexi bacterium UBA6265 | reverse complement strand
CACCCGGCTGCGGCCGGGCGGTCCGCCCCTACGGTTGAATGAGCGTCAGGCGCACGGCCACGAAAGTGGCAACGGTAGCGGCGCAGTTCATCTGCGCCCGTCCTTAACGGTTGGCGGAATAGACAGGCAAACCCATGATCGAACCCGAACTCATCCACCTCACGGCGGATCGCCCGTTCCCGAACAATCGGCTGCCGGTGCGGCTCTATCGCAGTGCCGTCCAGGGCCATGACCTCGCCCACGAGATCGAATCCTTGTTCAAATCCAACGGCTGGGGCGGCACCTGGCGCAACGGCGTGTTCGATTTCCACCACTTCCACGCCACGGCCCACGAGGTGCTCGGCTGCGCCCGCGGCACGGTGGATGTACAACTCGGCGGCCCCAACGGCCAAACGGTGACGCTCACTGCCGGCGATATCGTGTTGCTGCCGGCCGGCACCGCCCATCGCAACCGCGGCCACAGCAGCGATTACCTCATCATCGGCGCCTATCCGCCCGGACAGTCGCCCGATATGGAATACGGCGAGGCGGCGCAGTACCAGCGCGTGCTGGGCCACATCGCCAGCGTGCCCCTGCCGGAGCGCGATCCCGTCACCGGCGAGCACGGCTTCCCGGACCGGGCCTAACCGTCAACAGGGGAAAGCTTCCGAAATCGGGGGTAGTGTGCCTGGAAGGTCCAACGGCCTGACAGGCACGACTCTTGCGTTGCCAGGATACGTAACGACACGTTGAACCGGGAGGGGAACGATGGGATGTTTAGGTAGCATTGTCCGCGGCATAGTGTTGGGCAAGGCCATTCAGTGGGCGCGTCGCAAGCTCTCACGGCAACGGTCGGTGTAAGCCGAGCCAGACCTTATCCGGTTTCGCGCATCAGCCCAAGCACCCAGGAATCGAACTTGTATGGAAATCACCAGGGTATATGGCGCTGTAATGAGGGAGTAACAGCCCTATTCCCTTCGGCTCGCGATGGTCAGGCGGCCGGCTACGCTGGGGTGTCGATGTTCCAGGCTGAATGGCGAAGCCCGCGTGTATAACCCGGGCTTCGCCATTCAGCTATTCGGTTTGATGCCACAGCATTACTCGCCGAGCAGCCAGCGCACCTTGGCATCGATTTCCTCTTGCGATACCAGCACGAAGCTGAGCTCCTGCCCCATCATCTCATCGTACTCGTTGGCAATCGTGCCCTCGAGGCCATCGCTCTCGATCTGGTTGGCGGTGCAGTAATCGCGGTACTTGCCGGCCATGCTGACGAGACTGGTTACCGAAAGGTCCGTCTTGAAATGGCCCTCAACCGAGCCGAGGATGGAAGGGATTGCGCGGGCAGCATCGAGGCCGTTGGCCTTCTCCAGCATCGCGCGCACCACATCCTGCTGGCGTCGCTGGCGACCGAAATCGCCCTCCGCATCGCCGCGGAACCGGCTATAGAGAAGCGCCTGATCGCCATCCAAATGGAGTTCTCCGGCCGCGAATTGCTGGCCATCGATCTCAAACGCGGTCTGGTTCACCACATCCACGCCACCGAGCGCATCGACCGTGCCGACCACACCGGCGAAATCGACCAGCGCGAAGTGATCGATCTCGATGCCGAGCAGCTTCTGGGTCACCAGCATCTGGTACTCCACACCACCAACCGAAAGGGCGTGGTTGATCTTGCTCTGGCCGTAGCCGGGCAGGTCGGTGCGGGTATCGCGGGGAATGGAGATGACGCGGCAGGTATTGGCCTCGGTATTGATGTGCAGCACGCTGAGCGAATCCGGCCGGACGCCGAAGTCGATCTGCTCACCTTCGCGGGCATCCACCCCCATCAACAGCATCGTAATCGAGCCATCGGACGTCGGTGTCACCTCGGTCGTCGGTTCGGCCAGCGCCCTGGCAGCTTCGGAATCGGGCGGAGGGGTGCTGATTTCGGAGAACGAACTGAACTGCTGGTTGATGAACCAGGCTCCACCGCCAGCGATCATGCCGAGAATCAGCAGCATGGTGATCGGGATCATGAATCGTTTTTTGCGATACCACGGCTTTTTGCGCGCTACAGTGGGCACGGCCTGGTATTGCGGCTGGTTCACTGCGGCGGAGGCCGGCATGCGCACACCCGGACGCGCCTGGGCGATGGGCATGGTGCCGGTACCGCCTGTGGCGGCCATTAGCGTGGCACCACAGTTGGGACAAAAGGCATCGGACGCATCGACCTGCGCCTGACACCGGGGACAAGATGAAGCCATGTGGGGAGTACTCCGTTAGTCAAATTCGGGCGAAGCCGCTGATAGCAGCATCGAACGCCGGAGTGTAGCACGTGCCGGCATCTTCTATCTTAACCCGTTTCCACGCCGATTCGTTTCATGATGTTGGCAGTGAGGGTATCAACCGCCTCCAGCGCATCGGCATGTTCGTGCAATTCCCGCTCGTTCACGATGAATGGTCGCACGGGGTGCATGATGGTGTTGCGCAGGTCGTTGATCTGCTGGGCGATCGGTCGCAACACATCGGCATGGCGGAATCCCATGAGCTTCCAGACATTATTGCTGGAGACGGCGATGTGGAAGAGATCGCTGAGGGTGGCATTGGTGATGGGACTGAGATCCACGCCCTCGGCGCGCTCCTCATCGTAAAACTCGCGGATGCGCGATTGGGTGTGATCGCTGAGCAGCCGAATGGCGCCCCAATCATCACCGAACTCATCCATGATCAATTGCCCCAGCGATGTTTCGAGGATAACGATCATCTGGTAGACGTGGGCGCGGAAGATGGGTCGATTGCAATCGGCGGGGGTGACGATGCCGAACCAGGTGTCGTCGGTGACGTGTTCGGGATCGCCCGCATGCACCACGATGCCGTGATCGGCCAGCGCCCGCAGCAGCGTGGAAACCGGCACCAGGTGTGGGAAGTGCTCGCATTTGGTGGTGGCGTGATCAATGGTGAGCGCGGTTTTGCTGGCGGCCAGCTCGGCCAGTGCGGCCACCGAGATTGCCCCTCCGCTGGGGCGATTGCCATTCACGATCGGCAACGTGCGGACGTGCGCTTCCGTTGCCTGCGCGATCTGTTCCGGGTCGATCGGCCCAAGCGTCGCCACAACCGCATGATCCCGCGGCGTCGAGATCGTGGTGAGATCGATCATGACCGGGATGG
>DJVD01000260.1 GCA_002440805.1 Chloroflexi bacterium UBA6265 | reverse complement strand
AGGTGATGGCGTGGATTAAGATCACATCCCGCGATGCGACGTGGCGAAAGAGCTGCATCATGGTGCCCGGATCACTCGCCCTGCTGAATGCCCGGTCCTCGCTGAAATCCATCCGCGTGATGATGACGGTGCCGATGGCGCTAAATCCGGCGGCCAGGAGCAGTCCCCCTTGCATGCCGAAGGCGTCAATGACCTGACTGGCGAACAGTGGAGTCACCAATAGCGCGACCGATGGACCGATGGTGCAGGTGATGCTGAACGCCCGGGCCACGTCCTTGCCGGCATGTACGGGAATATGCGCATGGAGGGCAGGAAAGACGATTTCGCCGAAGCCATTGAGCATGATGGTAATCAACAGGTATTCCCACGACCGGGCAAAGGCGGAGAATGCGATGCCACCTACCAGCATGCTGCGGGCGATCACCAGCATCCACTTGGTATTAACGCGATCCGCCAACCAGGTGCCGCCAATCAGGATGAAGGGACGAATTAGCCCACCAAGGCTGAGCAGGATGCCAACCGTTCCAATGCTGGCACCCAGGTGCTCAATCCACAGTGGCCAGATCGTTGCCCATGTTCCGTACGCAGCCTCAAAAAGGGAGAGCGCCCAGAAAACCAGTCCGAGCTCTCTCCCCAATCCCATATCCCAACGAATGCGCATGGTACTCCCTGTGAAACGTCTTCGGCCCATTCGTGCCTGTGGCCCCAAGAGGTGATTGTAGGGGAGCGATGGGACGCCGCACACCCGAGGCAGGTTTCTGCCGTACAATTGGCATTGGTCCATCGCGGACAGTCGCGTATCTCATCATGTCCAACGGAGAAACACCCTTTGAATCCTTACGTTGTAACCGGACTCGCCATGTGTCTGGTGGTGCTGATCGCGCTTGTTGGCACAGGCTACCTGGCGGTGTATTTCACGCGTCGCGCCAAAGCTGATGTGGAACGATTGCTGACACCACTTGCGGAAAGCATCGGCGGCGAAGCGGATGTTGAAGAAGCGCAGGTAAAAGGCAAATGGAACGGCCCCCTTGTGCAGGGACGTATGGCCAGTGCTGCCGCCGGTACGGTGAGGCTGTGGCAAACCGACCTGATCGATGCCGCCGCGGGAACTGGCTGGAACTACGTGTACTCCCGGCCGAATCCGAAAAAGAAGGCGACGGATCTCGACGTTGAGATCATCACCGATTCCGGGCCAGTACGCAAATGGCTTGAAACCTGGAGTGTTGATGACCTGACGCCGATCCGACCAAACGGTACCGAATGGGTGCAGGTAGAATATTCGCCGACAGCTGGCTATCTGCGAATTGCCCGCCCGATGCACGGTCGTAACGATATTCCCACACCCGAGTTATTCGCCCAGGATCTGATGTTTGCCGAAAAGATCGGCCAGGAGAATCGTGGGCTTCAGCAGTCGCTGAACGTGGAGAACGCTGAATGAGCTCGACGATCCCAACAGTTGTCTTTATAGACTCCGATGTAGAACAAGCCGCGTGGATGTACGCTACGTTTGGCCCGGATGGCACCTGGCAGACGATCTCCCAGACCATGCGCATGACTGATGCTGATCAAATGCAGGAAGTACTGGAGGTGAGGCGTTCCTCGGGCGAAACCGAATACGTCGCCTTCCGGGAGGCTCATCCCGACGAGTCGCTTGAGGGCGAGGGATACGATCGCACTGGCATTATCGAAGACCTGCTTCACCTGGCGGCCCAACATGCCGAGGCAAATCCCCCGCATCATCCTGGCAGCATGCCGCGATTCCCCGTGCCGGCGAACGCCTATGAGAACGCGCTCGCGATTCCCATGCCCATCCTGGCGATAGACGACCTCGGTCAGCGCGGCCTGTACTCGCCACCACGACAGGTGGTGCTTTCGATTGCTGATAACGCATTAATCGGTTTTGGCGATTTCCCGGGGTTCGATCCTGAGATGTGGCCACCTGCCCGCGTGGGCGATTGGCCACCGGCGACCATGAGTGATGTCCCTGAGCAACAGCTGCAGGGAATCATTCAGCGATTCAGTTGCTGCTGGAGTCGGGTGCTTGAGGCGTGGTTTGCCAACGCCGAGGGATACTCCGATGTGCTGCGGGCAGATATCCTCGAAGGCTTGCGTTATCGCCAATTGCTCGATGTGCCGGGATTCGATGCGGTCTATAGCCGCATTAATCCTGGTTTCCAGCGATGGCTCGAAGCTGCGGAATAGCCAACTTAAGCCTCGGCCGGTGCGGGAGTAGCCCCAGGTCCGGTCTCTCGCAGGGCGACCGGAATCGCCTCGCGATCATCGGCATAGCGGCTGATCCAGGCTTTGGTCGCGAACCAGGCGAAAGTAGTGACCATGCCGCCAACGACAACATCAATCACATAGTGTTCGCCCATGTAGACCAGGGCGGCTCCCATGCTGAGCGCATAAATCCAGGCGACAATTTCCCACCCAAGTCCGCGCCCACGAGCTACCCACACCAGGATGAAGGTAATACCGAAGTGCATACTCGGCATGGCGGCAATGGGGTTGCTTTCGCCCACGATCTTGTAGCCGGCCTGGTAAAGGCCCCCGCCAAGTTCCATGGCGATTGGTTCCATAATCCGCTGTACGACGGGTGCCGACGGTGAATCAATCACCTCCGGAGCCATCCACGGGGGATTGGCCGGGATGACGAAATAGATCACCAGTCCGAGGAAAAGAGTCATCGTCAACGCAATCAGATAGTGCTGGAATTCGCGTTTGCTGCGCCACCAGATCCACAACGCGATTGCGTGTGGAATGATGAAATAGCTCCAGTGAATGAAGGTGAAGTAGTAATCCCACAGGTGGATTTCGCCGGGCGTATAGAAACTGGCCTGGAGTCGAATTGTTGGGATCTCACCGTTGAACAACCAACGTTCAAAATCAACGACCTGCGTATTGAGTGTTTTTGCGAATAGCGTTTCATCGGCGAACGAGCGCAGGAACGAAAATACGAACCAGGCGGTGGCGTAGGGGACAATGCCGGCCACGAAGTACCGCGCCCGACCAGTGGGAATGAACACCACCGCCAGGGAAGCGATGAGTCCCCATATCAGGAACTGCCGATCGGTGAACAGCGAAATCACAACCAACAGCACCGCGATGATGATTCTTAGAATCCGCTCGGTGGTGAAGGCAACGCCAAAATGCGTTCGATGAGGTGCTTCCTCAGCCGATTGTTCGGGTGTAGCTTGTTCCGGTTGCTCGCTCATCAGCACGCTTTCACATCAACGAGGCTCGTATCAACCTTGTGCGGTCGGTGAAGCAAAGTCTATTCCGCCAATCGATACCTGTACAACGCCTTGCTCGTCAGGGCGAAAACATCTTCGCCGGTTGCCTCATCCGGCTTCTTGCTCATAAACCCTCGCCGCAATTGTTCATCGATCCAGTTGGAATCGAGTCCTTGCTGGCCTGCGAGCTCGATGGCTTCGGACTGTGATGCCTTGTTGCCTGAAACGCGCAAAGCGGCATAAAAGGCACGACGCATCGCTTCGGCAGGTGTCTCGGCGTTGAGAAGTAGGCGCGTGGGAACATCTCCCCCGGCCAAAAACGCAACCACATCTGGCACGTCGCTTTCGCTCACATTGCTGAAGACGATGTTGTCCGGGTAGACGACCAGGTTGGGGCCAATATCGCACAGATCGATCGTGCCGCAGGTGTTCATATGCACGCGATGGTTTAGCTTGCGGCGCATCAGCTCGAATCGCAGCCGGTTAATCATCTTGGCTGCGCCTTTCTGGTTGCAGTGATTGCCGGTGCAGGCGAAGATATGGCGCTCGGTCCAGTACATAGTTACTCCTCGTCGGCCGGTGAAATCAGGTGATGCAGCCAACCATCGATGAACGGGTCCAGATTGCCATTCAGCACGCCGTGAGCATCACCCACCGACACATCGGTACGGTGGTCGGTCACCTGCGTGTATGGGTGCAGCACATAGCTGCGAATCCTGCTGCCAAAGCCGGCGGCGATAGCATCACCCTTGAGTTCGTTGCGTTCGGCAGCCTCTTCTTTCAGTTTCTTCTCCAGCAACCGCGAGCGCAGGATCTTGAAAGCGCTTTCCCGGTTTTGTAGTTGGCTGCGCTCGTTTTGACACGTGACGACAATTCCGCTTGGTATGTGGGTGAGGCGGATGGCTGAGCT
>DJVD01000275.1 GCA_002440805.1 Chloroflexi bacterium UBA6265 | reverse complement strand
CCATATTGCCAGGTAATAGGGATAACGGCGATGTTATGTCCGAGCCTGCGGGCGATGTAGAGCAGCTCCACGTCAAACGCCGTGACCCGGGCTGAACGTACCTCTCGCGCATCCTGGTACAAACGCTGACGGGGAAGAATTCCATCAAGAGCCACCCGGCTGAAGACCTTGAATCCACATTGTGTATCCGAGATTCCCGGTAGCAACAGGAGTTGAACGAGGCCATTAAACACTCGGCCCATCACATGGCGATACCAGGGTTCAGCCACACGACTGGAACCGGTACCCTCACGGGAAGCGATCGCAACGCCCGCACCGTGGGCGATTGCGCGTTCGCAGAGCTCCCACGTCTCCAGTGGCGTAGCGAGGTCAGCGTCCATAAATGCCACAAGTTGGCCTTTGGCGGCTTGCATCCCGGCCAGAACGGTTGCCGCCTTGCCGCGATGCTTCTCCGCCATCACGCGAAATTCCGGATGCGAATCGGCGAAGGCCTGAACCACAGCAACAGTCCGATCGGAACTGCCATCGTCCACCACCAGGATTTCCGCATGATGGTCCGCGAAATAGCGAGACACTTCCGACAATGTTCGCTGGATCCGGCGCTCCTCGTTAAAAACCGGAATTACAATGCTGATTGCCGGGGATTGGCTCGGTTCCAGGTTCAACGTGTCGCGGCTCCCTCGATGATGCTGATCGCACGAAAGTCTAGCATGACACAGATTGCCCACAGCATCGACGGGTACACTACCCGGAACGTGATACTGAACAGAGAGGACAAATGTGATCACCGCCTATTTGTATAACTCGTGCACCTCATGTCGAAAGGCCGCCGAACTCCTCAAGGATGAAGCTGCCGACTTTGAAATCCGGGAATTCTTCAAACACCCGTTTACCGGGGGCGAGTTGGCATCGCTGCTCGAGACTACGGGGCTGTCGGTCGCCGACCTGCTTTCGACCCGAAGCACGCCGTATCGCGAATTGGAACTGGCCAGCAAAGATCTGGGGGAGGAGGAGATCATCGCCCTGATGCTCCAGGAACCACGACTGCTGAAACGACCGATCCTGGTGAGCGGAACGCACGTTGTGGTTGGATATAAGGCAGGCGAAATCAAGGAACTTGTGAAGCTGGATCGCGGAGCATGACGCTTGATTTTGGAACCCACGCGTCCGCCAGCGGTGGCGTTCACAAGGCCCTGCAAAGGGCTGTCGATGTTGGTGCCACAAGTTGCCAGATTTTCAGCAAGAACGAGCGGCAATGGATTGCGAAGCCGCTTGATCCTGGTGCGGTTGAATCGTTCCACCTGGAGCGCGCCCGCACAGGCATCGAACAGATGGTGATTCACGATAGCTACCTCATCAACCTGGCGTCTCCCAAGGACGACATCCATGCAAAATCGATGAATGCGTTCACCGATGAACTGGAACGAGCGCAACTATTGAATGTTCGCTACCTGGTCACCCATCCAGGGGCCCATACCGGAAGTGGTGTGGACGCGGGTATCGCGAGGTTCGCTGAATCGCTCAATCGCATTTTCGATGCGCTCCCGGATAACCAGACAATCACGTGTCTGGAGACCACGGCTGGCCAGGGCACCACTCTTGGTCGCAGCTTCGAGGAACTCGCAGCGATCATCGACCGGGTGGAGGACAAGGAGAGGGTCGGCGTCTGTTTCGATACCTGTCACACGTTCGCTGCCGGCTATAACCTGCAGACCGAACACGGCACCCGGCAAGTGATCGACGAGTTCGACCGCGTTGTGGGGCTCCACAAGCTGCACGTGTTGCACTTGAACGATAGCAAGCAACCCTTTGGCAGCTTCAAGGATCGTCATGAGCAGATTGGCCAGGGTGAAATCGGGTTCGATGCATTCCGGGCGCTGGTGAACGATGTTCGGCTCAGTGGCCTGCCAGCAATCCTCGAGACCGAGAAGGATGACGCCGGCGAATACGATCGGACTAACCTGGCGGCACTGCGCACCCTGGTGCAAATTTAGCGCAATCAGTGGACGACCCGGCTGATTTGGCAGCCGGGTCGTTGTGTTGTCAGTTGTGAATCGTTGTTAGTCGCGCAGATTTTCCATCACATGGCGATTCGGATCGAACCGATTGATGGCGTTCGTCTGCTGGTGATCCGGACCGATCCCGGCATCCCACCAGGTTTCACCCTGGGCACCAAATGCAGCAAGCTCGGTCTTGGTGTACACAAGGCCCTCACGATCGAATGATGCCAGTTCATATTCCTGGCTCATCGTGATCGCGTCGACCGGGCATACCTGGCTGCACAATCCACAGAAGAGGCAGCGCCCGGACTTGAGGATGAACTCACCCAGTTCCCGATCGCCTTCTTCAGACGGAACGACGTGCATTTCGAGGCAGCTGGTAGGACAGATACGGGCGCAAAGGCCGCACGCCACGCATAACGCTTCCCCTGTATCCGGATCGGCGCGAAGGGCTGGCAGGCCGCGGAAGCGGCTCATCATGGCCCGGCGTTCTTCCGGATATTCCTGCGTCAGCTTTGGTTGGAACAGGCGCTTCAGGGTTACCTGAAAACCCTTCACTTCATCGAGCATGAATCACCCTTTCGGTGTTAGGCCGTCACAACTGTGGGACGGGAGGAATCGGCAAAGACAACCGTAGTACCGGAATCGGTCAGGGAACTGTTTGGTGTCACGATGCCGCCGCGCTCGAGGCGGGCGTACGTGACTCCGGCATAGCCCGGCACGACCTTGCTGATATCGGCCATCACGCGGCTGGCGTGAACTGGCGGCATCTCATAGCCCATGCGGCTGGCAACTTCCGAGATGATCTCAATGCCGTTACGTGCACCACCCATGGGCGGCACCGCCGCGCGGACGCGTTGCACCGTGCGGTCGAAGTTCGTGAACGTGCCATCTTTCTCGAGGTTCAATGCCATCGGCAGAACGATGTGCGCGATTGCCGTGAGCGGAGAATCATAGGAATCAGTGACGATCAGCAGTTCGAGTTTCTGCAAGGCGGCAAACAATCGGGTATCGGCAACCTTGTGGCGGGTAGCGAAGCCACCCTCAACCCACATGGCCTTGATCTTGCCACTCTCAATTGCTTCGACCAGGTCATCAAATGCGACACCGGCGTTCGTCGGGATAGTTGCGCCCCACAGTGATTCGAACTGGCCGCGAGCGGCGACGTCCGAAACATCTGCACCTCCGGGCAATGATCCGGCCACAAATCCCATGTCGGTGACGCCCTGATAGTTGGCTGGCCCACGAAGAGATGCAACACCACCACCCGCGCGGCCGATATTTCCGCTAATGACCGAGATGTTGGTGCAGGCAGCGGCAATGGCTTCAGCGTCGTCGTAATCGTTTTGGCTGTGGTCTTCCATGCGGATCGGCACGAGACGATCGTTCGCCAGATCGTGCGCAACCGTATGGAACACGGCGCCTGGTGCGTAACCGCCCTGCGGCTCTTCCTTCGGAAGTTCGTGTTGGCTGGTGACGAAGATGATTGCGGCCTCAGTGATTTTTTCGGCCGGCACACCCGAGCGGGCGGCGACATCATCGAGATCAACGCGCCGTGCACCACCCTGTTTCGCCAGGCCAAGTCGATCGATCTCGGAGGCGATGCCTTCCAGGACCAGCGATGTTGTATCCGGATTCGGCTTCAGCCACAACGCAGCTCGATCGCAGAGCATGTAGTGCTCGGTGGCAACCACCACGATGCGGCTCTCGCGGTACATGCGGCTGTGGTTGATCCAGTAGCTTGCGACGGGCGCGTGTTCAAAGATGCTCGGTCCTACCACGAGGATATTCTTCGAGTGGCTGAGCAATTCCTGCAAGTTGTTGGTATGGGAAAGATCGTANNCCGCCATATTCGGCGAAAGCAGGCGATTGATAGTGTTGGACTGCATAACAGTTCGGCTGAACTGCTGCAGCATCCATGCTTCTTCGTTCGTGTTCTCGCCGCTGGCCAAAACGCCGAAGGAGCCATCGCGATAGGCACTCAGGCCATCGGACACCAGGCCCAGCGCCTCATCCCAGCTAACCTGGTAGACGTCGCCGTTGGCGGTGCGGGAACTCGGGTTGGTGAGGCGGTCCGGACTCTGGATGCGCTCATGGCCCCACTTGCCCTTCTCGCAGACATATCCGTGATTCACGCCGCGCTCCCAAAGATTGGTGGAACGGCGAACAATGCCTTTGTTTGATTCAATATTGATGGTGCAGCCGACATCGCAGAAACCACAGATGGTCTCCGTTGTATCGAGCTCCCATGGGTGGTGGCCGAAGTGGCGATCGGTAAGCGCGCCCACCGGGCATACGGCAATGCACATGCCGCAATTCACACAACTGCCCTGGGTGATCATGTCTTCGCCGAAAGCCGGGGCAATAGTGGCTTCCAGCGCGCGGTTTGTGCTCTCGATCGCGATGACACCGACCATTTCATCGCACACACGTGTGCAGCGGTTGCACATGATGCAGCGATCCCACTTGTAATCAATGGTGGTGCTGAAATGCTCATAGGGCGTGGCATTCTTGGGACGGCGATACGGGTTGGAATTGATGTTGTGCAGGTAGGTGTTGTCCTGCAGGTAGCACTCGCCGCTCTTGTCGCAGGTGGGGCAATCGAGCGCATGGTCGATCAGGTACATCTGCAAGATGTACTGGCGCGCCTTGAGCGATTCCTCGGAGTGCGTAAGCACTTCCATTCCTTCGGCGAACTGTGCTGCACAGGATTCCACCAGACCGCCGCGGCGGCCGAGGGTTTCGACTGTACATATCCGGCACGATCCCCAGGCACGCATCAGCGGCTGGAAACAAAGGTTAGGAACGTCGATTCCTGCGGAGCGCGATGCTTCCAAAATGCTCGTACCGGCTGGTACGGTCACGCTCTGGCCGTTGATGGTGCCGGTGACCATTTTCTGCTGCGTGGTTGCCACCATTTGTGGGGAATGCCTCCATTTGTGGGCCTGGCCCTATGTCCACCCAAATGACGGAAATGCGCTTGAAAACCTGCGCAAATATCGCCATTCACACTGCAGTGATAGTACCACAGCATGCTGTTCGGAACCCTGAAAACCGCCACTTCTGGCCCAGCGCGCACGTGGGCAACAATTGATTTATCTTTAGTGCATTGTGGAATCAGCCTACCCCGGCCAACTCGAGAGGTGCGGGACGTCATACAAAGGAAACAGCATCTTGCCAGCCACTACTGCAGCCGCCCTCAAAACGGTTATCGGCCTGGAAGTACATGCCCAGGTACTGACAAAAAGCAAAATGTACTGCAGTTGTTCGGCCGATTACGCCAATGCCGAACCCAACACCCACGTATGCATGGTGTGCCTCGGTCTGCCGGGCGCGCTCCCGGTGATGAATGAAGTTGCCATTGAGACGGTGATCCGCACCGGCCTCGCGCTTAACTGTGAGATTCCTTCCTATTGCAAGATGGATCGAAAGAACTACGTATATCCAGACTTGCCAAAGGGCTACCAAATCTCGCAGTACGACCTGCCATTGGCCGTGAACGGAACACTGGAAATTGTTGTCGATGGGGTCAGTCGACAGGCAGGGATCACCCGCGTCCACATTGAGGAAGACACTGGTCGACTCGTCCATGATATGGCCGCCCACGACGATATGAGCCTCGTTGATCTCAATCGCAGCGGCGTGCCGTTGATGGAGATCGTGGGCGAGCCCGATCTCACCACGCCGGAAGAAGCGCGTGAGTACCTGATGGCGCTTCGTCGGATCCTGCGGGCTATCGGAGCGTCCACCGGCAACATGGAAGAAGGCGCGTTCCGCTGTGATGCCAATATCTCTGTTCGCACCGAGGATGGCAGTTACATCGGTCCCAAGGTTGAAATCAAAAACATGAACTCGTTCCGCGCCGTGGAGCGAGCACTCAGGTTTGAGGAGATCCGTCAGCGCGAGGCGGTCTCCAATGGTGAAGAACTGGTACAGGAAACCCGTGGTTGGGTAGATGCATCAGGCATTACCGTAAGCCAGCGCAGCAAGGAACAGGCCCACGATTACCGGTACTTCCCCGAGCCCGACCTTCCCCCGTTGAATATCCCGCGGGAGATGGTCGATGAAATCGCGAAGTCCGTTGGAGAATTACCTATCACGCGGGAACGCCGCTTCGTGAGCGATTTTGGCCTTTCCCCGGCTGATGCGGCCCTGCTCAACAGTGAGCGACCGATTGCCGATTACTATGAAGCAGTTTTGAACGGCAAGACACAAGGTACTTATCCGCAAGTGGTCGCCAACTGGTTGGTGAACGATGTGATGGGTTTGGCGCGGGCCAAGGGCTTACGCGCGGATGAAATGCCAATCACCAGCCAACAGCTGCGCGGGCTTGTCGACATGGTCGAGGGCAAGAAGCTGACCGGTGGTGCTGCCAAGAGCGTGCTCCTCGGAATGGAAGAGAACGAATCCCCGGCAGTGGCTGCTGAACGCCTGAACCTGCTGGCGATGGACGACGATGGGGCAGTGAAGGACGCTGCCATGGCTGCGATTGAGGCGAACCCCGCCGCGGTAGAGGATTTCCGCGGTGGCAAGCAGGCCGCAATAGGTCGATTGATTGGCGATGTCATGAAGCGCACAGGCGGCAGGGCCAAGCCGGATGATGTGCGCGCCGCGTTGCTCGAGCTCCTGAACGGCAATTAAATCCAACGAAAGGAATCACGCGCATGTCCCTTGCGACGCAGAATCCACAGACCAGCCAGAAGCACACCTCGGATGATCGCAACCTCTTCGATATGGCAGTCGAGCAGTTCAATATCGCTGCCGACATCCTCCATCTTGACGATGGCCTACGCGCTCGTCTTTCCACCTGCCAGCGAGAGTTCACTGTCCATTTCCCGGTAGAGATGGACGACGGTTCGGTTAAGGTGTTTGAAGGTCATCGTGTGCAGCACAATCGCAATCCTGGACCCACCAAAGGCGGCATCCGCTATCACCAGGACGTAACGATCGACGAGGTCAAAGCACTCGCCATGTTCATGACATGGAAGTGCGCCGTGGTGGGTATTCCCTATGGCGGTGCCAAGGGTGGTGTCAAGGTTGATGCCAAGAAGCTCAGCCAGGTCGAACTCGAGAATCTCACCCGGCGCTACACAACTGAGTTGATGCCGATCATCGGTCCGGACACGGACATTCCGGCGCCAGACGTCAACACCAACGCCCAGACGATGGCGTGGCTCATGGATACATATTCGATGAATGTAGGCCATTCGGTTCCGGGCGTAACCACCGGCAAGCCAATTGTGCTGGGTGGTTCCGAAGGGCGTGTTGAGGCTACGGGCCGCGGTGTGGTATTTGCCATCGAGGAGGCCGCCAAAGACCTCGGCATTAACCTCAACGGTGCCAGAGTTGCTGTTCAGGGTTTCGGTAACGTTGGTTCGATTGCCGCAACCCTTATCGCCGAACTCGGTGCCAGGGTGGTGGCGGTCAGTGATTCCACTGGCGGAATCTACAATCCCAACGGTCTGGATCTACGTCGAGCCGCGATGCACAAGGCCGAAACCGGTCAACTTTCCGGTTTTGCCGATGCCGAGGATATCACCACGGCAGAGATCCTTGGCATCGACTGCGATGTCCTGATCCCTGCCGCGCTCGAGAACACCATTACCGAACACAATGCCGGCACGGTGCGAGCAAAGCTCATCGCGGAAGGTGCGAACGGTCCAACCACGCCGGAAGCTGACCACATTCTCCACGATCGCGGTATCACGCTGCTGCCGGACATTTACGCAAACGCCGGTGGTGTCACGGTGAGCTATTTCGAGTGGGTACAGGCAATGCAGGCATTTCCGTGGAGCGAGCAGCAAGTGAACGAGCGCCTGCGGTTGATCATGGCCAAGAGCTATGCCGCCATGCGGGATACCAGCATTGAGAACAATGTGCCATTCCGAACCGGGGCATTGTTGCGAGCGGTCGAACGCGTCGCCGAATTCACCAGGATTCGGGGTGTGTATCCATAGGCGACATATCCCAGTGTAATCAACAAATGCCGCCTACCTGAATTCAGGTAGGCGNNTTTGTTTCGCGTGCGACAACTATTCCCCGATCAGGAGCTCGCGCAGCTGATTCTCTTCAGACAAATGAGTCACGGCAATCAGTTCGTCGCCGACCTCAATCACGGTCTGAGGATTGGGCACAATCACATCATTGCCACGTGCAATGGCGGCGATGGCGCAACTCACCGGCAGGTTGATTTCCTCCACGCGTCGTAGCGCCACGGGGGAATTTGAAGTGATGCTGGCCTCGACAATCGCCAGGCCCGCATGGCGAAGATTCATCAGGTG
>DJVD01000007.1 GCA_002440805.1 Chloroflexi bacterium UBA6265 | reverse complement strand
CGCCAGTGCCCGTATGGGATGCACGTGCATGGCGGAACTGCTGCTGACGCCCCATTTCACTACCGCGCCCACCACCTGGTCGCCAAGAAAATCCTGCGTCTGTTGGACAGCCTGGTCGTCACCGGCGACCATCACCACGCTGGCACCAAACGCACCGGCAATGGCCGCATTGATGCCGTACTCGCCGGTTGACACGCCATTGATTCGGACATCGTGTATCCAGCCGTTCCAGGTGTGGGCGAGCGGAGCACCCACCGTGCCTGCCCTGGCGTGATAGCCCGTATAGAGCACAACGTCAATAGCTTTGTCGATTCCCTGCATCATCCCATAACGTTTGTCCGCTCCGGAGATATAAAGCGCTTCTTCATGGAGGTCTTCGATCAGGATATTGCGCTGGAAATCGTGACTATCGTTAACGATGACGCTCGTCGCCCCGCCTGCGAAGGCACCTTCAATCGCGGCGTTCACCTCGGCTGTCATCTGGTTGCGGAACCGGTTGTACTCGCCGGCGCTGGCTGGCTGGGAACTGGATGTCACCTCTGGAGCCTGCACATGGACCCAGCTGCTTACCCCACAGGTGCCTTCCATGTCAGCCGAAATCAAAACGCGCATCGTTGCTGTCCTCTCTCGCAAACAGGTATGAGGATCATCATGCCAGAAGCCGGAAAAAGCGAAACCCGGGAGTGATCTTTGATCAGTCCCGGGTTCGTTGGTGTTGCCGTCGGCAGCAGCTTATTTGGCTGCGGTGCGGCGGCGGCGGCGCTCGGCCTTACGTCGCTTCGCTCGGTCCTCTTCCTGGACGCTGATGAAGCGGAGTCCTCGACGATGCTCGCGAAGGATACCGGAGCGCTCGATGGACTTATTGAATCGACGAAGCAGCTGTTCGAAGCCTTCACTATCTCGAATCTCAACACGCATAAACTAGAATCACCACCTCACCAAACGCGCGTATAGGTTGCGGATTAATCACGGGTGGAGTGCAGGGCACACCACAACAACCAGATCATGACGATCTGCAGGCACCAGTGTAGCGCATTTTTGCCTGATTTGCCGATCAGGCCTACGTGAACGAAGCGTTGTACTCTTCGATCAAATCCACCAGCTGCGTAAGCGATTCCACTCGCTCTGCCTCAACGTCGGCATCTGCGTATTGGTCGTATCGATCCAACAGTGCTGCCGCCATACCTATCGCACGGGCGCCAACCACATCGCTCTCGGGCTGATCGCCGACATGCAGGGCTGAAGCTGCGGGCAGGTTGAAAGGTTCCAGGGCAGCATAAAATGTGCGCGGATCCGGTTTTTCCCAGCCAACGAGAGCAGAGGTAACAATCACATCCATCATCTCCGCAAACCCCATGCGCAGGCAAAAGCGGGTGACATCGCTATCCGCATTGGAAATGACGGCGAGGCGAATGTGCTGCTTCTTCAGGCGCGCCAGCACTGAGGGCACTTCATCGAAGGTTCGGTACCCAAGCTGGTGTTCACTGCGGGTATCGTCCTGAAACGCTTGCTGTACCCGCGAAACCGTTTCAATGTCAGTTGGTAGGTCGAGGGCTTCCAGCGAAACACCGGTGAGGGTGAGGCGGAACTCCTCGATTCCCTCTGGAGTGCGTTCGCGGATTGGCGAGCGTTCGTTCTCCTGGGTGAAGAAACGCTGACCGGCTGCGTAGGCCCGCATCACTTGCGGCAAATCCACATTGAAGCCGGTCTGCTCAAGCGCCCGTTGAAATCGCACCCAGCCAGGCGGATCGGCCTCCACCAACGTGTCGTAAAGATCGAAGCTCACCAGTTGTATGGGGCCATCAATCATATCTGCTATCTGCACGAGTGCGATCCTTTCACGGGAAGTGCGGATTGGCTTTGTCGCAATTGTGAAACGCCATCAGCCAATCCGCAATCGGAGAATCACTACAATGTGCGGTATTTGGGCAAGATATCGGTGGCTACATCGCGGACGATCTCCTGCTCCTCCGTGG
Organism: Chloroflexi bacterium UBA6265; assembly: GCA_002440805.1. GTDB lineage: Bacteria > Chloroflexota > Chloroflexia > Thermomicrobiales > UBA6265 > UBA6265. The sequence goes on along the minus strand of DJVD01000007.1, from coordinate 4,220 downwards.
TGAGGGGCATATCGAAATGGAAATGGCGAACGCCTGCTTCGAGGTGCGAGGTGATCACTTCATCCAGGGTGTCCCTGTTCAGGATAGCGCTGGCTCCAAACCCTTGCGATTGCACGATCTCATCGAAATCCCGGCCCACCTCATCGCAGGCGCGCTGCAGTTCTTCCACCCGGGCCGTGCGATCCGGCAGCTTGCCGCCGCCATCCCACATATCGGCATGTTTCGCGACGACGCGCAACATTTTCGGTTGCTTGCCACCTACCAGCACTGGAATCCGCTTCTGCAGCGGCTTCGGCTGGAATGGTGCGTCGTCAATCGTATAAAACTCGCCCTGAAAGCTGAACCGATCATGCGTCATCAGGCCATTGATGATGGTCAGTGCTTCGTCGAACTGCTGCACTCGCTGACCGGGACGCGGAAGGTCGAATCCATACCAGCGATGCTCGTTTTCATTCCAGCCGGCACCGATTCCCAGGATGGCGCGGCCGCCACTGAGGTGATCAATGGTCACAATTTCCTTGGCCAGCAGCGCCGGATTGCGATGGGTATTACCGTATACCATCACCCCGATCCCGGCGCTGTTGGTTTCCAGCGCCAACGCGGCCAACAGGGTGCTCGCTTCCAGGCACGGCGCCTCCTGGCTACCGTAAAGACCGCTGAAGTGATCAAAGAGATACAGAGAATCGAATTTCAGTTCTTCAGCCAGCTTCCATTGATCGCGCACTTGCTCCCAGGTGAGGTGATGCTGGCCGGTAACGATGCCGAATGTAACGGGGTGGTTGCTCATGCCTGTGTATCTCCGTAATTAACAGATCGATCTGGTCGGAAGTTGTCGAGATTTTCTGACGGCTTTAATCCCTGCGCCAGTTCGGCGGCTAGCAAACCGCTGTATGGACCGAGCTGCAATCCGCTGGGCCCATGACCTGTGCTGACGATGACATTATCGTAGCCCGGAATCGTGCCAATGAACGGTACACCGTCATCCGAATACGGCCTCAGTCCCACACGCACCTCGAAGAGCGTGCCGTGCGCCAGGCCGGGGCACAACCGTAGTTGTTCATCCAGGATTTCTTTAACACCCGCTGGCGTGACGCGGGTGTCGAATCCCGAGTTGAATTCACGTGTCGCACCGCACACCACCCGATGGGGGCCGAAGCACAGTTGGTATTGAGGTCCGCTCCAATCCAGGATCGGCCAACCCGAAACATCATGATCCGGGAGGTCGATGTGGACAATTTGCCCTTTCTGCGGCGCCAATGGCAGCGAGAACCCGGTGGGTACGAGCATCTGATTGGTCCACGCACCGCCGGCAACAATCACGGCATCAATTGGAATCGTTTCGCTGCCGACGCTAATGGCGCGCACCTTGCCGGAATCGAGCTCAAGCTTCGCGTTGCCGATCACGACTCGTGCGCCCATGGCCTCCGCCCCTCGCGTAAGTGCATCACGCAGCACGGCACCGTCGACCCGGGCCGCGCCGGAGATATAGGCAGCCGCATGCACGTGCCCGAGCGTAGGTAGCAGGTCCTGCGCTTGCGCCGGCGAGATCTCGGAGATCTCGTCGATATTGGGCATCCCCGCTGATTTGCGATCGGCAATCAAAGCCAGGAGGGCGGGGAAGGCATCAGCCTTGTCCATGGTGTCGGCAACGATCAGCTTGCCGCACACCTCATAACCTGACGTGCTGATGCCGAGTTCGTCCAGCCTCTGCACCAGCTCGGGATAGTACGAAACGGCGGGTTTCGCCAATTCATAAAAGGGTGGTAGCGCCCGTAAACTGGTGCCTGGCGAGATGATTCCGGCCCCGGCGGATGTCGCGCGCCCAATAGCCGCGTTATCGACCAGCACGGCGTTCACGCCCGCGGCTGCGAGGTGAAATGCCGCGCTTGCACCCACAATACCGCCACCAACTACTGCAACTGTTGTCATGGTTACTCCCCACATTTGATGCATTCCTGAGAGGATCAACGTATGATTGGCGAAACGTTTTTCAATTCGCCCGCAGGCCAATCGGATACCCCCAGGGGTCCATATGGTCATCGAATTCTGGGCGGGAAAGCATCAAACTAGAAGCGACATGATACGAGTTTACGCCCAACGCACATATCGCCTGCAGAGGCAACCCGCCGAATCGGCCTACCTGCCCTGGATCCAACCATCCACAGCATGGGATAGGGGAGTCGATCTGTGAACCGCTTTTTCACAATCCGCATGCGGTTCCTCATATTTGGCCTGCTCAGCCTTATTCCCCTGTTGGGGTTCAACTGGTTGCTGGTATCCGATAACAATCGCGCGCGCGATGAGGATCTGCTTGCAAGTCAAATCGTTCTCTCCAGTCAGATCAATAACTCGCTCTCTGCCTACCTGAACGGATCGTTCCGCGGTATCGAGAACCTTGCCGCCAATCCGATCGTCATCGAGAACAGCAGCAACGACGTCACCACCAACTTACTTGCCCAGTCGCGTACCACGCGGCCGGAGTTTGTCGGTCTGTTCATGCTGAATATCAACGGTGACCTGGTGAACCAGACGGGTATTGTCGATGCTGCCGTACTGCCTGCGATCGAGGGCCAGATCGACAGTGTGCTGGCAACGGGCCAGCGATCCATCTCTGGCCGTATCGACCTGGCGCTGGATCCACCGACAAGTGTCTTCGTTATCCTCGTGCCAATTACAGCGGTGGTGGAATCGGAAGAGGGAGCAGATTCGACAGTAACACCGGTCGTGAACGACGAGCAATCGCTGAATCCCACGGCAACGTCGACCACTAACGACACGGCCGACCAATCTGTCGGGTCTGTGCGCGGGGTGATGGGGGCGATTATTCCGACTGATAGTTTGGCGCAGGTCGCGTTGCCGAGTGCGCGGGGTCGCACGGAGATTGTGATTCTCGCCGGGGACCAGGTGATTGCCGCTACAGGCGAAATACGGAAGAATGAACAAGCATTCATTGAGAATCTGAGGGAGCAGGTCTCCTCTTTCTCTGAAGACGGGGCCGATGACTTTCGCATGAGATCGCTTACCGGCAGCGAGCGCTCGGCAATCATCAGTCCACTGGCGTTGGAATCTACCAATTGGTCGGTGTTGGTGACGGCACCTTTGCCGCAAACCCAGATTTCGTTCCTTTGGCAGGAGTTATTGGCGCTGTTCATGGTTGCAGCGCTCGTCTACGTAGTGGTTGCCTATGCTTTCGGCGAACTATCCTCGCGTCCGCTCGTCGATTTGGCCGATAGCGCCCAGCGATTGGCAGACGGCGATTATCAAACGCCCATCGCCAAGGGCGGCTCTGGTGAGATGGGCGATTTGCGCGACTCATTGGTCGCACTGCGGAAGCGCACCGAAGAGGTCATGTCTGTAGCCGAAGCTCGCCAGGCCGAACGCCAGCGTCAAAATGAACAGTTGCGCGACCTGTTGCGACGCGATCTACGCCTGCAGGAAGATGAGCGTCGTCACATTGCCAGCGAAATTCACGATGCTGTCTCGCCGTTAATCACCGGAGCGCTCTATCAAAGCCGTGCTTTGCAGCGATCGAATGGATCAACCACTCCCGAGATGGTGTCGACAAGCCTTGGCGACGTCAACGAGTTGCTGGAACGCGCCAGCGCAGAACTGCATGGCATCATCTTCGATCTGCGACCCCCCGACCTGGATGATATCGGCGTGGTTGCGGCCATTGAAGCGTTCGTAGCCACGATCCAGCGCACAGGGCTTGAGGCCCGGTTGGAAGTGATTGACGAACCACCCCCACTGACGCCAGAAGTGCGGCTCGGCATTTATCGCATCGTGCAGGAGGCGCTTCACAATGTGATGCGCCATGCCGGTGCTGATGAGGCGGTGGTGCGGATGGAGTATGTGAACCAATTGCTGCGGGTCACTATTCGCGACAATGGTGCCGGTTTTGAGCCCGAGCGCGCGCGACGTCCTGGCTCTTTGGGGCTGCTATCCATGCGCGAACGCGCCGCCGCGATTGATGCCGATTTCGAGATTCTTTCCCGCCCTGGGGGAGGCACGGTCATCATCGTGGAACGCCGCGATACCGGCTCGATTATGTCGGACGAGTTACTCGATTCCATCTTGCGCGATCGCTCATTTGGCGATGTGGAGGATTCGGACGAAACAATAGACAATACGGAAGGAACCCTCTCGCCAGAGGACGATGCGACCCGCAAATAAAGGGAGCCGCTCATGATTTCGGTATTGTTGGTAGATGATCACCCGGT
>DJVD01000078.1 GCA_002440805.1 Chloroflexi bacterium UBA6265 | reverse complement strand
ATGGTGCCGGCGGGCACGCTGTTCCGGGCCACCGGGCCGGTGGTGAATGGCTGGTTGCCGATCCTGTGCGATGGCCGGGATGGGTACATCCCTGGCTCGCTGACGACCGCGGTGGCGCGACCGCCCAAGGTGGCGACCTCGGTGGAGATGACGATTGGAGCCGGGAGTGTGTCCTGCCGAACTTCACCTCACTCGCAGGGTAGACTCATTCGTTCTATCACAACTAGTTCGCTTATTTCGGTCACTGGATCCTCAATAAATGGATGGCTGCCGGTGCAGTGCGGTGGGCGAGATGGCTACATTGAGGTGCAAAACACAACCCTGGTGTCGCAGCCGCTCAAAGCGGCCACCAGTTCGGCAACCATTTTCAATACCGGCAAAATCGGAACCGTATGTCGTTCGGCACCCTCCATTTATTCCAGGGCAATCACGACCCTTTATGAGGGAACCACAGTCAGGATTACCGGTCCCGCAGTTTACAACTGGCTACCAGTGCAGTGCGCCGAGCGTAACGGCTTTGTTCATATGGTGAGTACCACCGTCCGCGTGCCTCATCAGGACCCTGGTGCGAGCGGACGGGCCGCAATGGTGCAGGGGACGGGTTCAGCTGGATTGGCCTGTCGAACAGTGGCAGGCGGAGGGACGGTTATCACCACCCTGGCGGAACGAACGCCGGTGGAAGTGCTGTCATGGGCGAACGGATGGGCCACGATCCGCTGTGGTGGCACTGCCGGGTATGTCTCGATGCGGTTCCTCACGTTCAACGCATCCGATCCATGGACGACCAGTGAGAGCATCTGGATCGATGTAAACCTCACTGCCCAATACATGATCGTGTACCAGGGTGAGCGCATCATCGGTCAAACATATGTCAGCACGGGGCGCTGGCCAACGTTCGAGACCCCGTCGGGCACGTTCTACATCGGCTACAAGATTCGTATTTCGGACATGGTGGGCTGTTCCGAAGGCGAGTGCTGGGTGGTTCCAGACGTGCCATACCAGATGTATTTCACCGATCGCGGCCACGCCTTCCACGCTGCCTATTGGCACAATGATTTCGGCACACGCCGCAGTCATGGATGCGTGAACCTGCCGGTGGGAATAGCGGAGTGGTTGTATAACATCACGCCGGTCGGAACACGGGTGGTTATCCACTATTAATGAATGACCTGATGGAAATTTCATCCCGACAGACTGGATCTCGGGTGGCTTGGCAGACTTCGGGCACGTGTTCCTTAACCTGTTGTCATAATGTATCGCTTCGGGCATAATCCGAAGCGATACCAGGNNCATGCAGGCAGCCCCGCATTTTTACTTCGATGTCGAGCAGCCGCAGAAACTCTCCCGACTGCTGATTTTCGTGAAGTGGTTACTCATCATCCCGCACACGGTGATCCTGAGTGTGTTTGGGTTTGTGGCCTCGTTGGCAGCGTTTGCCGCCTGGTTCATCATCCTCTTCACCGGGGTATTTCCGCCCGATATTTGGCGGTTCGTTTTTTATTACATGCAATGGAACGCACGGGTATCGGTCTACTCCGTCTTGCTGCGCGACGAGTACCCGCCAATCGGCGATGGACCGTATCCGCTCGAATTCGGACTGGTGCGACCCGAGCAATCGTCGCGCGGGCTGGTCATTGGCCGCATTTTTCTCGCCATCCCGCTCGGATTGTGGCTGTGCGTGCTCTACCTGTTGCTGGCCATATTGCTGCTCATTGCCTGGTTCTCCATCCTCTTCACGGAGAACATGCCAGCGGGCGTGTTTGATCGCATTGTGGGGATCATGCGCTACTCTACGCGGGTGAATTGCTATCTCTATATGCTCACCGATGTGTGGCCAGGCTTCCACCTGGAGAACCCCGCCATGTGATATTGACACCGCTGCCCGGTGACTGTAGTGTATGTATCAGGCGACGCGTACGTGGTTGCCATCGCACACACACCATACCGAACAGGGTAAAGGAGGTGATGCCCATGACAAGCGAAAGTACGGGCATCACGTCGGGGGTAGCTAGCTAGCTCCAGCGTGATGCAACGATGAAGGGGTCGACTCGTGTGAGCCGGCCCCTTCAGCGTTTTTCGTGGGTTTACTTCTTTTTTGCTTGATTCTTTCCGGAACGCTTTAACGCTTCTTCCATGCGTTTCCTAAATGCCGTGGGCTGGTCGGCTTCCCGGGGTTCAATCCGGGCATCCTGTTCCACTTCCGCATGATGCCGACTGTACTCGTCGCGCGCGCGGTCAAAGGTATCCTGCGCATGTTGTTGCCGTTGTTGCGCGCGGTTGGCAGGTGGACGTCGTTCCATTTCACTGCTCCCTTCTGGTACACCATCATGCCACTGCATACGTCGTGCCAACTGCCCAAATCCAATGGCACCCGGTGCGTGATGGTGAGTGATTCGCAGTACGATTAGGATACGAAATATTTCCCCAAATGGAGGCGTTCGCATGTCCGATCTTACCGCCCACGTCGATTCCCTTATAGAACAGATGACACTGGAAGAGAAAGCCTCCCTAACGGTGGGCCGCGATTCGTGGACCACCAATCCCGTGGAGCGCCTCGGTATTCCGTCTGTATGGTTGAGCGATGGTCCCACGGGCCTGCGCAAGTCGCCTCGCAGCGATTCCATCGGCATCGGCGATTCCGAGCCTTCCACCTGCTTTCCCACCGCCTCGGCATTGGCAAGCTCGTGGGATCGCGATTTGCTGGCCACTGTCGGGCGTACGATCGGTATTGAGTGTCAGGCCAAGGGCGTTCACACCCTGCTCGGACCTGGCCTGAACCAGAAACGATCACCGCTCGGTGGCCGAAACTTTGAATACCTCAGTGAGGATCCGGTGCTCACCGGCGAACTCGCCGCCGCGTTCGTCAACGCCATCCAGGCAGAAGGCGTGGGCGCCACTCCCAAGCACTACGTGGCCAATGAATCGGAAACCGGTCGCATGTACGTCGATACGGTGATCGACGAGCGTACCCTGCGAGAGAACTACCTGCGTCCATTCGAAACGACCATCAGGAAGAGCAATCCGTGGGCAATCATGGAGAGCTACAACAAGGTCAATGGCGAGTATGTGGCAGAAAGCAAACGCCTGCTGCACGACATCCTCCATGAGGAGTGGGGGTATCGCGGCATTGTGATGAGCGACTGGATGGCCGTTAACGATCGCGTTGCCGGCCTCGATGCCGGCCTGCACCTGCAAATGCCGCACGGTAAAACCGAGCAACTGGTGATCGATGCGGTGCGCAATGGTGACCTCGCGGAGAGTCGGCTGGATGAGATATTGCGGGAATTCCTGGCGTTCGTGCTCAAGGCGGAAGCAGCCCGCAAACCCGAAACCACCTATAGCGAGGACGAGCATCACCAGCTCGCGCGATCCGTTGCTGCCGAATGCATCACGCTGCTGCAAAACGAGGAGGGTTTGCTGCCTCTCTCGCCATCGGCCGAGGTCGCGGTGATCGGCGAGTTCGCGAAGAAACCCCGCTACCAGGGTGGCGGATCATCGATGGTGGTACCGACGCGCGTGGAAACGCTCTACGCCGAACTCAGCGATGCCTACGGGAACGATTTGCCCTACGCTGCCGGCTACCATGGCGAAACCACCACAGACGAACTCATCGCCGAAGCGGTGGATGTCGCAAAGAACGCCGATATCGCCGTAGTGGTGATTGGCCTGCCCGATGCGTATGAGAACGAGGGTGGCGACCGCGAGCATATCGACTTGCCCGATGCCCACAACACGCTGGTGTCGCATGTCCACGACGTGCAGCCGAACACCGTGGTCGTGCTGATTAACGGCTCGGCCGTTGATCTCACCTGGGTGAATTATGTGCCCGTGATCGTCGAAGGCTGGCTTACCGGCCAGGCCGGCGGTGGCGCCATCGCCGATGTGCTCACCGGCAAGGCGAATCCCTCCGGCAAGCTGGCAGAAACCTTCCCGTATCGCATCGAGGATACGCCGTCCTACACCAGCTTCTGGCCCGACGCTCACGCCAGCATTACCTTTGGCGAGGGCGTGTTTACCGGCTATCGCTGGTACGATTCGCGCGATATCGAGCCGCATTTCCCGTTTGGGTTTGGCCTCAGCTACACCACGTTCGCCTATAGCGACCTGAAATTGGGAGCCGAGTCGATCCGCCAGGGTGAAACCCTGGACGTGCAGGTGACCGTCACCAACACCGGCGATCGCGCCGGCAAGGAGGTCGTGCAGTTGTATGTGCACGAGCATGAAAGCCGCTTCCCCCGCGCCGTGCGTGAACTGAAGGACTTCGCCAAAGTGGAGATCGAGCCGGGTGAATCGAGAGTGGTGACGTTGCACGTGGCCGCCGATGATCTCGCCCAGTGGGACACAGCCGTCAATGGCTGGGTTGTTAACACCGGAGCATTCGACGTGCTGGTTGGTTCCAGTTCGCGCGATTTGCACCTGCAGGGCACGGTGCAGGTGGAAAGCACCAGCCTGCCGAAGAAGGTGTACACACGCAGCTCTACCATGGGCGATTTGATGAAAATCCCGGCGATCGAGCAGATCGTGCGCGCCAACATACCGGCAGGGTTTAACGATGCCACCGGCGCCGATATGCTGATGAACTTCATGTATCACACCCCTGTCGCCAAGATGGTGATTATGGGCACCGTGACCGAAGAGCAGTTGCAGGGATTGCTCATGCTGGCCAATAGCCAGGGATAACCCCCCAGGGTCATCTGGAAAGCGGCATACCTTGTGAACGCCGGGGGCATACACACATCGGGTTGAGTTCGAAAACGGCAGCGCCCGGGGATTCAACCCCGGGCGGACTGGTCTTACAGCGCGGCTGGTAGCGGCAACCGGGTGAACGTTAGGTATAGATATCCCGGCGCTCGAATACGCGAATTGAGAGGCCCAGCAGCACCAGGCTCACGCCTATCAGCAGCAGGTAATGCCACACCGGCACCTCGAAGGTGAACACGTCATTGAAATACCGGAACGGCGATATCCAGCGGATATTTCTCAGATCGGTCGCGATTTTGCCGACCACATCGATCAGGTAGAGCAGGA
>DJVD01000270.1:2681-2878 GCA_002440805.1 Chloroflexi bacterium UBA6265 | reverse complement strand
ATTGCCGGCAAGCTGGGCCAAGAGTTTGGCGGGATCTTCGCCAACGGCAATGAGTTTGTCCAGTTCCTGCATTGCTATGGGCACATTGCCCGCCCCGGCCGCATCGAGGAAGGCAAAAATCTGGTCTTGCTCTTCACGAACGGTCATTTCCCGGATCGTGTCAGGAGTCACGGGATGAGGATGCGCGGCCAACACCA
>DJVD01000270.1:0-2632 GCA_002440805.1 Chloroflexi bacterium UBA6265 | reverse complement strand
CCGGCATCTTTGGCGGTGCGAATCATCCAGTCGATGAGCTGCGGGCCACGGGGTGGCCTGGATAATTCGACTATTGCGTCCTTGGGCAGAGGCTTTTTGGCGAGGCTGGGGAGTTCAGCAAGCGAGGGATCAAGTAAAACGAGTGTGCTGGCATCAGGCACCGCTGCGTACAGGCCGGCCCAGTTCGGAGGATTGCCACCATCCCGGGCACCTTGCTTGCCGAGACGCGCGAGCAGGTTTTCCACTACGACAACGCGGCCAGTTGAGAAAAAGCCAATGCTGGAGATATCGCCAATAACGGACGCAATGCTCGTGGATGATCCATCGAGCCATGACGTGCTTTGTCCAGATGCATCGCGATCTACCAGCACGCGTTTCAGGGTGCGATGCGCCAGCCCGCTGTCTGGGCCGAGGATAATCACGATCATGGAGGAGACTCCTGTCGAGAATTGAACGGACCGGTTCACCAGGCGCCTGCGTGTGCGGAACCTTGAACCTGACTAATCAGGTGGGTGCCACGGACCCCTGTGAACCACGGCCCACAGGCGAGCAGCTCCCGGCTCCAAAACATTGGCTCAAGACCACATTGCAGAAGCGCTGGCAGAACCGGCCAGAGCCCAATGCTAGCACCGAACAGTGATGCGTTCAACGCCAGCAGGTATGATGAAATCTGACGAACGGCTGTTGCCCAGGGCTCGAGTGCGTCACAATCGTCTACGCTTGGCTGGTAATCCGGTTGCCTCCTATCGAGTTCATCCACTCCCTCAGACACGGCATGAAAGGTCCCTTAATGACAGATGCAATTCAAACCTCCAGGCGCGTCGTGGTTACCGGCATCGGTGGCATCTGCGCCATAGGCAATACGATCCCCGACATCTGGCATGCCGCGATCGCGGGCAAGAGTGGGATCGCGCCCATCACCCGGTTCGATGCCACTGGTTATGAAACCACCTTCGCCGGTGAGGTGAAGGGATTTGATGCTGCTTCTGAAGTAGGCAAGAAGGACGCCCGTCGGCTGGATCGCTACAGCCAGCTGGCAATCGTCGCCTCGCGGCAGGCTGTGGCGCAATCGGGTCTCGATATCGCTGCTGAGGCGGAGCGCGTAGGCGTGTTGATCGGCACCGGCATGGGTGGGATGGAGACATTTGAGGCTGGCACCGAGAGCCTGCTCAATGGTGGACCGCGCCGCGTGTCTCCGTTCTTTGTGCCGATGATGCTTGCCAATATGGCGAGTGGCAATGTAGCGATCGATCTTGGTGCCAAGGGGCCCAACTTCGCCCCGGTGAGCGCCTGCGCCGCCAGTGCCCATGCGATTGGCGAGGGTTTGCAGATGATCCGCAATGGTCTGGCCGATGCGATCATCGCCGGCGGAGGGGAAGCGCCAATCACGCGCATGGGTGTGGCGGGGTTTGGGTCCATGGGTGCACTCAGCACCCGCAATGACGACCCGCAGCGCGCCAGCCGTCCGTTTGATGCCGGCCGCGATGGCTTCGTCCTGGCGGAAGGCGCTGCCAGCCTTGTGCTGGAATCACTTGAGCATGCCCTGGCGCGGGGTGCCACGATTCTCGGTGAGGTAATTGGTTATGGCATCACTGATGATGCCAATCACATGGTGCAACCCGCGCCGGGTGGCGAGGGTGCCGCCCGCGCCATGCGGATCGCCATGGCGGATGCCGGTGTGGGGCCGGAAGAGATCGGCTATATCAATGCCCACGGCACCAGTACGCCGATGAATGAGAAGTTGGAGACTGCTGGCATCAAAGCGGCATTCGGCAGCGCGGCATACACTGTTCCCATTAGCAGCACAAAGTCGATGACTGGCCACTTGCTGGGAGCCGCCGGTGCCCTCGAGGCGGCGTTGACCTTGCAGGCCCTCAACCATGGCGTTTTGCCCCCGACGATTAACCAGACCGATGCCGATCCGGATTGCGACCTGGATTACGTGCCGAACACGGCCCGCACGCTCGATATCTCGATCGCCATGAGCAACAGCATGGGATTTGGTGGCCACAACGTCAGCCTGATTTTCGCCAAGGCAGAGTGATCTTCGCGTGATGATACTGATTCCGCAGGGCGATGACTTCTGCGCCTGCTCCGGGGTTGAGCGCCTGGCGAATAAACGCCGGTTTTACTATCAACAGTGAACGGCCCGGGTTCACACCCGGGCCGTGTTGGTATGGTCTGATTCCGACATTTAGTCGAGGTAGCCGTGCAAGGGGGCCATGCTCTCAGGCTGACGCAGCTTGCGCAGTGCCTTCGCCTCGATTTGGCGGATGCGCTCGCGGGTGATGCCGAAATCGCGGCCCACTTCCTCGAGTGTGCGGAACTGTCCATCTTCCAGGCCGTAGCGCAGCACCACAATGCGTCGTTCGCGTTCACTCAGGCGATCCAGTGCTTCCACGATGTGGTCGCGCAACATCTCCTGGCTTGCCAACTCCAGCGGCGCCGGCATCTGCTCGTCTTCCACGAAATCGCCGAGGAATGCATCACCGTCAGATCCGACGGGTGATTCCAGGCTCATGGGATGTCGGCTGACATCCTGCATCTGGCGTACCTTGGCGAGCGTCACGCACATCGCCTTGGCAACTTCTTCCTGGGTTGGTTCGCGTTCGAAAATCTGCTGCAACCGGTG
>DJVD01000061.1 GCA_002440805.1 Chloroflexi bacterium UBA6265 | reverse complement strand
TTCTCCACTGATGGTAGTGCTCCGGACCGTTCATTCGACCTCATCGACCAGGCCCGCATCGGTGTGCAATTGCAGCGTGTTCATTTCAACGATTCCCGGCTCATCCCACTTGGGAAGACTCTTGAGATGATCACGCTCAACGCCGCCAGGGCACTGGGCATGGATGACAAGGTGGGTAGCCTGGAAGCAGGCAAACGAGCCGACGTGATTCTAATTGATGCCGCCAGGCCGCATCTCGCTCCCGGTATTTTGCCGGTGGCGAGGGTGGTTGGTCATGCCACCGGACACGACGTTTCCACGGTGCTGATTGATGGCAAGGTGGTCATGCGGGATCGCCTCATCGATGTCGATGATCGCGCGATTGTTGCCGACGCCACCGCAGAACTGATGGCTGCATGGGAGCGCGCAGGCTTCGGAGATATCAACGCCATGCATCCGAATACATGGGGTGCGGTTCGCTACAACCAGTAGCCATGATTTCAGGCACACACAGCCATGCGAACGCCCGACCGTTAGTTCGGGCGTTCGCTGTTAACGTGGCAGGGTGCGTTCCAGCCACGCAAGCATGCGCTCATACACGCGCATGCCGATGGGATTCGATGCATCCCGATCGAAGTCGTGCTCCGTCGTGTCGTAGAGCCGGACAAATTCGGCGTTGGGGATAGCACTGGCCAGGCGTTTGCTCGCCCGGAACGGCACATCGGGGTCATACACCGATGCAGCCAGGAATGTGGGCGGAAACCTGGCGAGGATGTCCGGGGCAATGGCGATGTCGTCCACTGATTGCGCTCCCAGCACTGTGCCAGGCCAGGTGCCTCGCTGCCGGTGCCCCACATACAGGCCATACCGGGTTGCGAAGTCGGCATCGTCGCCCGGAGTGGTCATGGCCGTATCGGAGACGATCCCAAACGCGAGATAGTGTTTGCTCGGGATGGTGAACTCCGGATCGGACATATCCGCGTAGCCATACAGGCTTAACAGCGCGTCTGCCACCGGCTGACCCCGCTGGATGGACCGGGCCATGAGTTGGATTGCCAGGAATGCCCCTGCCGACCTGCCGAACAGCACAACCCGCTCGCCTCGCATCCCGCCAGGTGCCCGCAGGTTCCCGATCGTTGCTTCCAGCGTCTCCAGTATCCCGACCAGCGTTGTCCCTGGCGCCAGGGGATACTCCAGCGCGATCACATCAAACCCTGCGCGATTGAACGCCCGGGTATACGGGGCGGGCAGGTCGTCGGGATTGCCAAACAGGAGGCCACCGCCATGCAGGTACAGGATCGTCCCATGCACTTCCGGCACGGTAGTGCTATACCGCGTGTTGTGGAACGGCATGATCTGGAACATTCTCCTCGGTGAAGCTGAGTATCTCGAAAGCCATCAACAGGATTGAGCGCATTTGGGCGTCCTGGGCGTTGATACCGTGCTCATCCTCCAGCCGGGCAATGCGGTAACTCACCGTTTTCGGGTGGACGCCCAGTTGCTCGGCTGCGCCCTTGTGGCTGAGGTTGCACTGAATATAGAGCCGAAGCGTATCGTAGAGTGGGCGGTCGTTGGTGTACAGGTCCATCAGGTAGCCAGGCACAAACGATTGCAGGTCGGGCTGGTCGCTCAGGATGAACAGCTTGATCGCGCCCAGCGAATCGAAACTGCCAATGGTTCCCCATTTGTTGTTGCGCTGCAGGAACTGGGCGGTCGAACGGGATTCCACCTCCAGTTCCTGAACCATGCGCGCCGGGTTTAAACCACTCAGCCCACCAACCACCGCGACCGTGTCATCCCACCCTTCCCGTTTCAGCATCTGGTTCACCGCCCGGGTGATCGCTGGTTCCAGTCGCGGATATTGCCGGGTATCGGTCTCCTGCAACACGAACTGGATTTGCGTGGGTGAGTTGCGGAACAACGACCGTGGGAACATGCCCCGCAGCAGTTGATTGAGGGCGTTGGTGGCAGGCGCCATCATGATCGTCTCGTCGCCGCTCGTCAGGTTCAGGTACATCGTAAGCACACGAATGCGGGAATCGAGATTCAGCCCGAGTGCTGCCAACGCCTCCTCGCGCATATGTTGCTGGGTCAGTTTGCCCATCAGCAAGTCACCCACAAGCGCGTTGCGATTCATCTGCTGCTGCTGTCGCGCGGCCAGGTTGCGCAGGATCACCGTCTGCAGCGATCGAATCAGGTTTTCAATGATCACCACCTCGTTGTCCTGCACGCGGTGGTCTCGCATTTCATGCACAACCAGCGTGTGGCGGCGGTCTTCCACGCAGCTGATGTCGATCACGAGGGCCGTATCGGGCGTATTGTCATCGCCGTCATAGCTGCATTGGAAGCGCCGGTAGGTGAAGTTCATGTACTCGTTGCGCCGCACGGGCACGTAGCTGCCCATGGTGAACGCGCTTAACCGGCCCGGTTCGGTGGAAACCGTGCGTTCCCCCTCCGATGCCGTCAGGGTGAGATCGAGGTTAAGGAACTGCTTAAACCGCTGCAGGATTTCAAGTGTGTCCGCATTGCTCAGGGAGAGCCGGGAGCTGATGTTGCTCAGCTTGTAATGCAATGCCAGTTGCTTCTCGGCGCGTTCCACCACCGGCCGGAACACATCCAGCAGGATGGCCTGGTAATCGGCCCCGCGCCCGATTTGGATGAGCGTGAGATCGTGTTGCTGGCAAAGCTCAACGATCTGCGGCGGAATTTCGTCGATCAGTCGCTGCAGTTTAATCACCAACGCCGAGATGCCGATTTCGTCCAGGATAACGAAAAACGCCTCCAGCTCGGCGGGACTGAGCGGGCGCAGGGCGAAGTAGCTGGAGAGCAACACCATCCCCTGCCGGCCCCACAAATCGATATCTGGCGCCTCGAGGATATTGATGCCGGTGATCAGCGCATCAAACTGCTTGCCCTTCACGATTAAACGCGCGCCGGACATGCTATCGCACTTGAGTAATTCGTCAACATTCATGTCAGGAAACTCCCCACGAGTAGATTGGGGATAAGAATGTGGCCCTAAATTATCCCGCCGAGATAAAGATATCACGTTCCATTCCATAAATACTTCAAGTCAGGAGATGAGTCGTGCTCAGGATCCAACCGGGGTGGAAGCCGTCCCCGGCACGTTGATCCACCACAACGACAGAGCCGAAGGGAAAGAGGAACAGATGATTAAGACAGTAGTTCGGCCGAATAGTTATCAGGATTCCATCAACCTGATGCTACTCACCAACGCACTGAACGCGCTCGATACCGTGGCGCGCTCATCGGTGATGATGGGGACAGATGCCAATAAGGACATTTTCCGCAGCACCGGCTTTTACACGGACGAGGCTGGCACTGCGGGCCCATCCGATATGGTGATCGTGCTGGATGTGGAGAGCGATGACGCCGTTGACGCGGCCCTCGCCGAAACCGATCGCTTCCTTGCCGATCTTTCGGTCAAGAAGCAGGCTGGAGGCACCGTTGAGGTTCGCAGCCTGAATGCTGCCCTGGAAGCCATGCCCGATGCCAACCTGGCGCTCTTCTCAATTCCGGGTGAGTACGGTGCACCGGAAATGATGAAGGCGCTGGAGCGCGGACTGAGCGTGTTCTCGTTCACGGATAACGTCAGCATTGAAGATGAGATCCGCCTGAAGGAATACGCGCGCGAGCACGGCCTGCTCATGATGGGCCCGGATTGCGGTACCGGTATCATCAGCGGTATTCCGCTGGCCTTCACCAATGTCGTCCGCCCGGGCAACATCGGTATTGTCGGTGCCTCCGGCACGGGTATCCAGGAAGTCAGCTGCATCATCGATCACGAGGGTGAAGGCGTAATCCACGCCATCGGTACCGGTGGTCGCGATCTGAATGAGAAGGTTGGCGGCACCACCGTCAAGGATGCGCTGGTTGC
The DNA here is from genome assembly GCA_002440805.1 of Chloroflexi bacterium UBA6265. Classification (GTDB taxonomy): domain Bacteria; phylum Chloroflexota; class Chloroflexia; order Thermomicrobiales; family UBA6265; genus UBA6265. Next base: position 4,556 of record DJVD01000061.1, on the reverse strand, counting down.
CCTTGAGCACCACGATCCGACCGATGTGATTGTGCTTATCTCCAAGCCGCCGGCACCCGCTGTGCGCGATGAAATTGTGCAGGTGCTTCATAGCCTGACCAAGCCCGTGGTCGCGATCTTCATTGGCGAGAAGCCGGATCACCACGAAGAAGGTGTCTACCTCGCCCACACGCTGGAAGAAGCCGCCCTCATCGCGGTCGATTTGGCCAACGACCGGCCGGTGCGCGAAAACTACCTTACTCCGCTTGAAAACGATGTCCCCGCCACCACGGTGGAGGGCACCGTAAAGGGTCTCTACAGTGGCGGCACCCTCGCCAGCGAAGCCGGGATGATGATATCCGAAGCGCTCAACCTTGGTGGCCTCACCAAGAAAGAAGGCTTCGTACTCAATTACGATGGCTACCAGATGATCGACCTGGGCGACGATATGTACACCCAGGGTCGTCCGCACCCGATGATCGATCCCGAAATCCGACTGCAGATGATCGAGAAGTTCTCGGCAGATGAAGATACCCAGGTCATTCTCCTGGATGTGGTCCACGGATATGGCACGCATCCGGATATGGCCAGTGCGCTTGCCCCTGCCATCCGCGCCGGTCTCGAGGCCGCAAAGGCCAATGGCAAGGACCTCACCTTCGTGGCCTCGGTCACTGGTACGCGCCAGGATCCGCAGAACTACGATGACGCCGTGCGCACCCTGCGTGAGGCCGGTGCCCTGGTGGAAGCCACCAACGCCCGCGCCGTTCGCCTGGGCCTTGCCCTCAAGGGCGTTGAGTTCCAGGAAGCGGACAAGGTTGTTGAGCAGCGCGATGTGGAGCCGGTAGAGCTCCAGGCGCCCAGCGACCACGTCATGGACCTGCTCGCCACCAAGCCGCGCGTCATCAATATTGGTGTGGAGAGCTTCAACGAATCCATCCGCACCTTCGGTGGCCAGAGCGTGCATTACGCATGGAAACCAGCCGCTGGCGGCAACAAGGAGATGATTCGCATCCTCAACGCGCTTGCCGATCGTGACGATATCAATGGTGCCAATCAAACCGTGATCGATCGCATGCGCGATTCCCAGCCCTTCCTGGTGGATGTGGTTCCGGCCAGGAGCGTGATCGAGGTACTCAATACCCGCACGCTGCTCCACGCTGGCCCGCCGATCACCTACGCCGATATGACCGGCCCAATGCAGGGATCCTGCGTTGGCGCGATCCTGTTTGAAGGTTGGGCGAAGGATGAAGCGGAAGCCCGCGCCTTGCTTGAGGCGGGCGAGGTCAATTTCGTGCCCTGCCACCATGTGAATGCGGTCGGCCCGATGGGCGGTATCACCAGCGGCAACATGCCGGTGATGGTGGTTGAGAACCGCGTCGATGGCACCACCGCCTATTGCACCATGAACGAAGGTATCGGCAAGGTTCTCCGCTTTGGAGCGTACGGCCCGGAGGTGGTTAATCGCCTCGGCTGGATGCGCGATGTGCTCGGACCGGTGCTGTCTGCCGCGCTGCAGAAGATCGAGGGCGGTATCAACCTCAACGTCATCATCTCCCGCTCCCTCGGCATGGGCGATGAGTTCCACCAGCGCAACATCGCTGGCTCCCTCAACCTGCTGAAGGAACTGGTACCGCAGATTGTGACGCTGGATATCGAGCAGGATATCAAGGAACGCGTGATCCGCTTCCTGGCCGATACGGATCAGTTCTTCCTCAACGTGATGATGGCCACCTGCAAGGCGATTGTGGACTACGCCCGCCAGTTCCAGGAGGGCACGGTTGTCACCACCATGACCCGCAATGGCCAGAACTTCGGTATCCGCATTGCCGGTATGGGCGATCAGTGGTTCACCGCGCCGGTGAACACACCCAACGGCCTCTACTTCAGCGGCTACACCGAAGACGATGCCAACCCGGATATCGGCGATAGCGCCATCACGGAAACCGTGGGCGTAGGCGCCATGATCACCGTGGCTGCCCCAGCTGTGACCCGCTTTGTGGGCTCCGGCGGTGGTTACGATGACGCCCTCGCCATCACCGATGAAATGGATTCCATCTGCGTTGGCAACAACCAGAACTGGAGCGTTCCCAACTGGAACTTCAAGGGCACACCGCTCGGCATCGATTGCGCGCTGGTGGTGGAGAGCGGTGTTACCCCGCTCATCAACACCGGTATCGCGCACAAGGAAGCCGGCGTCGGCCAGGTGGGAGCCGGTACCGTCCGCGCACCACTGGCGTGTTTCGAGAAGGCCCTGGCTGCCTATGCTGAAAAGCTTGGCCTGTAGTGATGAGCGCGAGCATTCCATACGCCAGCGCTTCCGTGTGGGAGCACCTCGGCACCGATTGGGTCGGCCAGGTGCACAGCAAATTCCGCACGAGCCTGAATGTGGAAGTGGAGGGGTTGCTGCTTCACATCGGCCACAACCCAAACCGACTATCCGGTTTGGGGATGAGCCTCCCGCAAGGTGAGGGTGGGCTGGTGATTGAGGACATGGCGATCGGGGACCTGGTGCGGAGCACCAGCCAGAAAGTCTCCCTCTTCCCTTCCCGTGGACTGCCCGTGGTCTACCGCTGGTTGGATATCCAGAAGGTGGCCAGTACGGTCGCGTTCGGCAGCCTGGCACCGCAAGATCTTGAGTTACTTGAAACCACCCTGGGCGCGATGAGGCTGAAATCGCGCCTGGGTCTGGACCTCACGGAGGAGGTGCGGGAACGGCTGGATACGTTGGTTCAGCCGGGCGCGGCGGAGGTTGACCGCCGCCGTGCCATCGAATGGCTGCTGGGTCGGGGCCTGGGCCTTACTCCCAGCGGTGATGACATCGTGGCGGGATACGCCTTTGTGATGTGGGCCAATGGCCGGGATGTGCTTGATGCGCGCTTGCGCGTATCGGCGCGGCTCAAAACAACACCAGTGAGCGCAACCATGTTGCACATGCTGGGATTCGGCGAGGTGAGTTCGGCGGTGATGGCGGTGTGGAATGCGCTGCTGGCACACGATGAAGGCGCCTTGAAGGATGCGTTGAATGGCCTCCTGGACCTGGGACACACCTCAGGAATCGACACGATGTACGGAATGTTACTGGGTGCTCGCACCGTGCGGGCCCAAAACCATCCCAACGCCGGGGTGGGGGGAAAAGTGGAATTGTTCCACGTGAGGGGAAAGTAATGGAAAGTCAACAAAAGCGAAAGCTCCCCATTAGTATGACCGGGTTCATCATGCTCAGCATGGTTGCCGGTTTGATCTTCGGCCTGGTTGTGCCGGGAGAGTTTCCGATTCTGAAACTGCTCGGGAACGTCTTCCTGCGCCTGATCCAGATGTCCATCATCCTGCTCGTGGCCGGGCAAATCATCGAAGCTATCGGCGGCCTGCCGCTGCGCGATCTCGGGAAGATCGGCGCCAAGGTCCTGGGTGTGTTCCTGGTGACGTCAACCCTCGCCGCTACCTGGGGCGTGGCCTGGAGCTACCTGCTCAAGCCGGGTTCTGGCCTCGATATCGAAAATATCCAGGCGGGTGAGGCGGTCACCGAGGCCACCAATATCACCGTCATCGATACGATCCTGAATTTCTTCCCCACCAATGCGATTTCTGCCATGGCCAATGGCAACATCATGCAAGTGATCATCTTCGCGCTCGTGTTTGGTATGGCCGTGAGCCTGGTCAACCACGATGGCGAGCTGATGTTCATGGGATTCATTCGTGAGTTCAACAAGATCATCCTGCAGATCGTCAAAATGATCATGAAGACCGCCCCGGTTGGTGTCTTCGCGCTCATCGCTTCCTCCATCGGCGCGTACGGCGTCAAGGTTGTTATTCCGCTGGCCAAGTACCTGGGTGTGTTCGCTATCAGCACCTTCACCTGGCTGGCCGTGTATATCGTGGTGGTTGCCGTTATTACCCGTAGCAATCCCATGCGCATCGTCAACGGCATCAGTCGCATGAGCACCATGGCCCTGGCCACGGGTTCGTCCGCCATCACACTGCCGGTGGCCATGCAGGATGTGCAGAACCGACTCGGTATCAAGCAGCGCCTGGCCCAGATCGTGATGCCGCTTGGTGTCACCCTGAACAGCAACGGCGCCGCCATGCACATGGTGATCACGCTCGTTACGATTGCCCAGCTGTACGGATATGAGTTCAGCTTCAGCCGCATCCTGTACATGGTCCTGCTCTGCACCTTCGCTTCCGTGGCGAATGCGGTGGTGCCTGGTGCCGGTATCGTCTCGCTCACTATTGTGGTTCCACAAATGGGCCTGCCGCTTGAATCCATCGCCCTGTTCGCCGGTGTCGAATGGTTCGTGGGCATGCTCCGCACCATCAACAATGTCGATGGCGATGCCCTGGCAGCACTTCTCATCGCCCCCAGCGAGGGTGGCATCGATCACGAAATCCTCAATGGCAATGTGGTTATCCCGGATGAACTTCCAGGAAAGCCAGCAGTAGCCTGATTCCGTTCCTGGCCGGCCCGGTGCCGGCCAGGATGCACCCCCGCCGTTGGCAGGTGTGCTGTGGGGTTGGGGGCCGCAACGGAAAGGGTAAACACGTGCAAAGGCCGAATAACAGAAACATGACCCTGTTCA
>DJVD01000031.1 GCA_002440805.1 Chloroflexi bacterium UBA6265 | reverse complement strand
CCGGACCGGGTGCGGGCGATTTCGCGGGAAGTGGATCGGGTCGAGTGCGTCTCCACCCCACGCGGATTCTCGGCGGTGGGTCAGTGGTATCGCGACTTCCGCCCTACCACCGATGCCGAGGTGATCGAGATTTTGGCTGAACAAACGGGCGGTATGCAATCGTGACATGAATCCGGGTGCCTCTGGACTCAACGTCAGGCGCGCACGCGGTACCAGGCAGCAGCCGATTGATGCGCACCGACCTGTCCCTGAGGAAAGTTCCCGAATCCTGGGCCAATCGACATCCGCTATCCTTTCCATCCAACTCCGGATCACCTGGACACGAAGAGACCCCGGGCTTTCTACCCGGGGTCTCTTCGTTTGTGTTCCTGGTTCGAGCGGGAACCAGGCGCTCAGCACCCGGTTAATCGCCGACTATGGATATCACATCACACGCCGTCACCATGAATCGTTAGGCGCAGGTGTTGGTGAACGGGATAGTGAACCCTGAGCAGCACGGAATTGTGGGGTGAGCGGGCGCGCCACTCGTTATGCAGCAGGCTCCAATTCGACATTCTCCGGTCGGCGGGCATTCGCAACCGTCGTTCGGGTTGCCATTGCAGTTTTTGTAGCCACTGCTGCTGCAAATCAGTCCGCAGTTGCCTTGTGTGCAGATAGCAATCGAGTTCGGCCCGCTTGGACATTGCACACCACAGCCGCCGCAGTTTCGCGGATCGGAATTGATGTTCGTTTCGCACCCACTGATCTCAATGCCGTCGCAGTCAGCATACCCTGGGTTGCAGGTTTGCAGCACGCAGTTGCCCCCAGCGCACGCGGTGGTGGCATTCGGCAACGGTGGGCAGATAACGCCCTCGTCGACTTCGCCATCGCAATCGTCATCGATGCCGTTACAGATTTCCGCACTCGGAGCCCCTGCCACGGCGTCACATACCACCCCAAGGCCATCAGCAGTACAGACGTACACGCCACTACGGAGACATGCACCTGTGCCGACCGCGCATGCCTCGCCCAGTAGTGGGTCGTTGAGGCAGGATGGGGTACAGGCGTTGTTCTCGCACACGCCACTGGCGCAATCCGCACCGGTTAGACACTCGACGCACTGGCCGTTGCCGTCGCAGAGACCAGAGGAACAACCGGTCCCCGCCACCAGGTTCTGCGTGCCGCAGATTCCCGCCGTACAGGTACGAACCTGACACTCCGTATCAGCGCCCGGACAGTCCGTGCCCACGGTACACTCCGGGGGAATCTCCGGTGCACATTGGCGATTGGTACAGATGCCAGAACAACACTGCTTGGCATTGGTACAGAGGGAGCCGCCGCCATAACATTTCTTTGGCTTATCCGATCTTGGTGCCGCGTCAGCCGGCTTGCCGACCACAAGGCCGGCCACAGCGGCCCCGAAAAGGCGCAAGGCTTCACGGCGCGACCTGGGGCGGGCGAGTTTTCTCGAAAGGTCGTCAAATCGATCACTGTCCATATTCTGTTCCTTCCTGCCCTTCTGGGCTCTGCTCCTCTATAACCAGACAGGAATACCGCTTAAATACCTGATGTGTGAATGCGCCCCACCCTGGGGATGGCCGCATCCTTGTTCAATAGACCCCACCACGATTCGCACCCGATTTGGCCACCGCGCTGTGGCCTGATCAGGTGCCGCGTGGGCCTAATCAGACCCCACCCCTTGCGGGACATTCCTGATGAGATCGAGTACCGCAGGTGCACCCACGGCAACGGGCGACGCCACGATGCCTTCGGCGTCGATGAACACAGCACTGGGTGTGCCGGTTGCGCCGAACTGGCGTCCGGTCGAGAAACCCTGATCGAGCAGCACCGTTGAGGCAAATCCCTGGGCCCGATTGATCTCGCTGTCACCGGTCGAGATCACCAGGATCGTAGGAGCGGTTGCCGACGGGCTGGTTTCCAGTGCCTTCAGATCGTCCAGCATGCGCTGGCAGAACCCGCAGCCGGGGTTCCAGAAAAGCAGGGCGGTGGGTTGTGCCAGCATGGTGGCAAGCCCAACTTCATCACCATCCAGGGTTGCCAGCGTCACATCGGGCGCGGGCTTGCCAAGAAGATTGGCAACCGCCGGGATATCCACGTGACCGTTCCCGTTGCTGTGGATGGGATGATGGGGCACAGTGGGGCCCGGCGCACTGGCGCTGGTAGCGACCAGCCTGCGGATAGCTTCCGCGCCGGCCGCGATCGGGCTGCCGATGGTGCCATCCGGGCGGATCAGCACCGCCGAAGGGGTGCCGGGCGATTCGTAGGCATTGGCCACTTCGCGATCCTGCTGTAGCACCACATTGCGAATGCCGTGCTCACCCGCCTTGGAGCGGTTGGCCTCGAGATCGCCACGGGAAACAACAGCGAGGTGGAGCTTGTCGGCAAGGTCCTGTTGCCACCGGCCAACCTCGGGCAACAGTGCGTTGCAGGGACCGCAGCCGGGATCGGAGAACAACAGCATGGTTGGCTTGTCGGCCATGCGGAGATCGGCCAGGGTGGTGAGTTGCCCCGCCAGGTTGGTGAGCGAGAAGCTCGGCGCGGGGGTGCCAACGCGCAGCCCCTCTACGCGGGCGTTACTGGCGGGTGCCGTGCGCTCGATGGGTGTGCCGCTCTCGATGGCGGCCTCCAGCGCATCCAGCCGCAACAATAGCCGACCGTTCTGCCGGAACAATTGGTACAGCGCCCACCCCTGCACGATAAGCAGCCCGAGGGCCAGCACGCCGAGCGCGAGCATCATGCCCTCGACGGCGGAAAGATCGCCGATCCAGCCGACCGTACTCGCGCCAGCATCGTTCCAGCCGGCGGTGGCCACGAAGGCGCTCACGGCAGCGAGAAGGCCGNNTACGGATCAGGGTCGACTTCCCGGCCGGCGCCGAGTGGAGCTGGCCGAAACAGTGGCAATCGGGTTGCTTGCCGCGCATCAGGTTGTAGGCGATACCGCCCACAAATACCAGCAGCAACGCCAGCGCGCCGAGCGCTCCCCAGCGTGCCGTGGCCGTGGGTAAGAGCAGGATGGCGATGGCGATTTCGGCGAGTGGCAGGACGATACCGACCGGGGCGGCGAGCCGCGAGGGCACGCCAAAATCACGCATCGCCTGGATCGAACCGGGCCGGTCCATGAGCTTGGCCACCCCGGCGACGAAAAAGATCCCGGCCAACACCAGCCGGGCAAGCAAGAGCGCAATATCCATCAAAGTTTCCCCTCCCAAACCACCACATCACCGCGTACCAACGCGCGAATGCCGATCACGACCGTGCCGCGTAATTCCCCGCAGCCAACCCCACACGACAGCATGCACCGGCGTGTTATTGGACTCGCTTGTACGGATTAACTCGTCTGTATATAATATACGTAGGGTATCATCCCACTTATATATGTCAATACGTCGGCGGGGTGGATTTCCATAATGCCTGGGAATCGCCGTGCGGGGGCAAATCAGGAGATCAACGGCGATGCGCGGCCTCAGCGCACGAACCTCCACCTCCTCGAGGGATATGTGGGTGCTGGGGAAGCTGGACGGCGAGATTCTATCCGGGCGCGAAGGGCAGGAGCAGTTACGCCCGGTGTGGGATAGATCCGTCGCGACCATGCCATGTCACCCTGTGGGGTAGGCGGACACGCAGGGGTCGCCGCTGCGGGTGTGCCAGACAATAGGCGGACACATAGGTCCGCCGCTACGGCCAGGGCAACAGGTGGCGACCACCAGGGTCGTCCATACGAGTGGGCCAACAAGGGCGGACACGCAGGGGTCGCCACGACGAATGGTTCATCAGTGGTCGGACACACAGGGCCCAAGGGCCGGTCCGCTTCTCGGCGTTGACTCGGCAATGGCAGCGTAGCGGCCCTTCGCCG
>DJVD01000030.1:3349-3532 GCA_002440805.1 Chloroflexi bacterium UBA6265 | reverse complement strand
TACGACAACCCATCCCGGGACATCGGAGGCGCGGACCTGGTCCGCAGACCTGTTGTCGGCTCGCGCCGGGGCCGGTTTCCCGCCGGTTAATGTCGCTTGATCCAGCAAATGCCAGGTAGCGGCCAACCGAAGTGTGGGCCCAGTGGAGCAACAGGGCGGACACATAGGTCCGCCGCTACGACA
>DJVD01000030.1:0-3248 GCA_002440805.1 Chloroflexi bacterium UBA6265 | reverse complement strand
TCCGCCGCTACGACAACCCATCCCGACCCATCGCAGGGGCGGACCCGGTCCGCCACTACGGCATCACAACCGTGGCCATCGTAGGGCGCACTGATGACACAAACGCGGCTGCTGATTTGGCCCTATGCGAGTGTGAGGAGCAGGTCGGCTAATTCACCTGGACGCGTAAACATGGGCAGGTGATCTGCGTCAAGCTCCCGGAAATCCCACTCCGGGTCGGTGCGTGCCCGGAGGACATCTGCCGGCAGTGGATTGTCCACGTCGTCCCATTCCCAGTTCTTGGTACAGAAAATGTAGGTACGAGGAATGTCCGCCAGCAGAGGATTGGTCAGTTCGATCGGCTGGATCATCATCTTGATGAGACGGGGTGTGAGCCGCGCATAGGCCCACGGGATATCCTCCACCGCCATATCAGGAAAGATGCGATGCGCGTCGTCCTCGGGGAACGGAACAGGTAACTGCCATTCGAGCTCCGGATCTGCTGGTCGCGGCCCGATCGACCAGACGTCGTCGTACGATTCGCCGTCACGCGCAATCGCGGCGTCGAGGTAGACCAGCCGCCGAACCCGTTCCGGGATGCGATCGGCGGCTCCTGCAATTGCCATGCTAGCGGCGCTGTGCCCAACCAGGATCACACCTTGCAGGTCTTCAAAGTAGAGCAGGTTGACGAGATCCGTGATGTGGGTGTCGAGATCCACCGCAGCGCTCGCCAAGTGAGCGCGTTCACCGTAGCCAGTAAGCGTGACGGGGTAGACATCGTGGCCGGCTACGCGCAAAAGCGGGACCAGGGGCTGCCACAGCCAACCGCCACACATACTGCCGGGCACCAGGACGAACGTTGCCATTGGTCGCCTCCTCAATTTTCAGGGTCAATGTAGACCACGATAATAGCACCGGCGCATGTTGATTCCATGCGCCGGTGCTGGCTCCCCGTTGATCGTGTTGTGGAGCGCAATGCTGGCGAGTTCCCTGAGGCGCCCGGCGCTCATTCCCTCGCCGCATTGAGGAGACTAGTAGTTCTCGCCGTACTCCTTCGGCTCGTACCCTGCGATCGCCTCGATCGGGTTGCGATTGCCGAACTTCACGGTTGGACCGTCGTTCGGGGCGGCCCACTTCACCGCATTGGCAATGATGGTGCGCACATTGGCATCGAAATACGTCGGATGCGTTTCGTGGCCGGGGCGGAAGTAGAAAATCTTGCCCGCGCCGCGGCTGAACGTGGCGCCACTGCGGAAGACCTCGCCGCCGGAGAACCAGCTCACCAGGATAAGTTCATCGGGTTGTGGGATATCGAAATGCTCGCCGTACATCTCTTCCTGCGGCAGCTCAAAGTACTCGCCAATGCCGGCTACGATCGGGTGCGCCGGGTTCACCACCCAAAGTCGTTCCTTCTCGCCGGCTTCGCGCCATTTAAGGTTGCAGGTGGTGCCCATCAGCGATTTGAAGATTTTGCTGAAATGGCCGCTATGCAGCACGATCAGGCCGGCACCGGCCAGTACGCGCTCTTTCACCTTCTCGACGATTGCATCGTCAACTTCCTGATGGGCCATGTGTCCCCACCAGACAAACACGTCGGTGTTGTCGATCACATCCTGGGTAAGGCCGTGCTCTGGCTCATCCAGCGTGGCGGTGCCGACATCGTACCCGGCGGCCGTCAGTGCCTCAGCGATAACGGTATGGATGCCATCGGGATAGACGTTGCTTGCTTCGTGCTGCTTGTTCTGCTCGTGGCGGAATTCGTTCCAGACTGTTACTCGAGTGCTCACAGGTATGCTCCTTATTCCGAGATCTGGGCGATCTCTTCATCCAAAATCACTTCGCGGCCGAGTTCNNNNTTGTGGATCACCTGGGCGTGGCCCTCGCGCGCGACAAGTCGGGGTTTCGAATCCATCGTGGCATCGCCCATCTGGCCATACACATCCAGCGTATCGGTGAGGGCGTACTGCTTGGCAAAGATGCGCGCGCCACCTTCCGATCCGTAAATCTGGATGCCGAAATCGTCCACCATTTCCGTGAAGCTGGCCCAGGATGCTTCCAGCAGCACCGTACCGCCGTTCTTGAGACGGATGAATGCGCTGGCGAGGTCCTCGACTTCGTACTTCTGGTCGGCCGACATCTGCTGTCGCTTTTGGCCTGGCCAGCCACCACGGCCACTGGGGCCGATTTCGGAATATGTTGTGCCGGTAACCGAGTGCACTTCCGGGTTGCCAAGCACGTACATCAGCATATCGAGCACATGCACGCCGAGGTCGATGAGTGGGCCGCCACCGGCGGCTTCCTTGCTGGTGAACCAGCTACCCATACCCGGAATGCCGGACCGGCGCATCCACCACGCCTTGGCGTAATACACGTTGCCGAACTGGCCCGCTTCGTAGGCGTTCTTCATCAGTTGCACATCGTGGCGGGTGCGACGCTGGAAGCTGACACCCAGCACCTTGTTGTGCTCGCGGGCGGCCTCGACCATCGCCACGCCTTCGGCGGCATTGCGGGCGAGTGGCTTCTCGATCAGCACATGCTTACCGGCCTCGAATGCGGCCTTGGCCACCGGCAAATGGAGGATNNTCGGTATCCAACCCGGCGAGGGCCACCACTTCGGCGCGTGGCTCTTCGGCATAGCCTTCCAGGTGGAACAATCCGGCCCCGCAGCCGATCACGCCAACGCGAACTTTATCCTTCTCGGTCATGTGATCCTCTCGCCTTTCCCTCATAGGAGCGGAGTATCCATGCGCACGGCATGGTCAAGGTTATCCGCACCGATGCGGGTGCGAATGCGGGCAATTCCACCCGCGCTGTGGTTGATGATGGCACTGGAAATTGGATGTGGCAAGTGGGGAAACCCCGCTTTAATCAATGGTAAACACGAGCAGCTCGGGTCGGCAGTGGAATCGCACCGGCGGTCGGTACATGCCGATGCCGCGACACACATAGAGCATCATGCCTTGTACATCGAACTGCCCGGCGACGTAGCGTTTGCCGAGCGATGGGGTGGCCAAGGCACCGATGATCGGCAGCCTTGCCTGGCCACCGTGGGTGTGGCCGCTGAGCATCAACAACGGCGCGTAAGGCACCATGCGATTCGCCAGGTCGGGTTCATGCCAGAGGGCGATCGTTCGGGCCCCTGCGGGCACACCTGCGAACGCTGCCTTCAAATCGGACGTGCCCAACAGCACGTCATCGATTCCAACCACCCAGAGATCATCGCGGAGTTGCGCCGCTTCATTGCGCAACATCGTGATGTCGCTGCGCTC
>DJVD01000192.1:3783-7998 GCA_002440805.1 Chloroflexi bacterium UBA6265 | reverse complement strand
CGCTTGCGGTGCAGCACTTCATCGATACGCTGCTGCCTGGGGGCGATTGGGGTCCGATCGTTGGCGCTTCGGTGGCGCTGGCGATGATCTACCTCATCAATACCGGTTTTATGGTGGTGGTGAACTATTGGGGCCACATGCTCGGGATCAACATTGAGACCGAGTTGCGTCGGCGAGCGTTCGACCACCTGCAACGCCTCAGCTTCCGCTTCTTCGATAACAACAAAACCGGCCACCTTATTGGCCGCGTCACCCGCGATCTTGAAGACATCGGGGAAGTGGCCCACCACGGCCCAGAGGACGTGTTTATTGCGGTCATGACCATCGTCGCCGCGTTCGCGTTGATGTTCTCCATCCACCCGCCCCTGGCCTGGGTGACCGCCATTGTGGTGCCGTTCACCATGTTTTTCACCACCCGGTATGGCACCCGCATGACGCGCACCTGGCGGGAAATGTTCAGCCGGGTAGGGGAGTTCAACGCCCGGATCGAGAACAACGTGAGCGGTATCCGGGTGGTGCAGGCATTTGCCAACGAGGATTACGAGCGCAGCCTGTTCGCCACCGATAACAAGAACTACCGCACCACCAAGCTGACGGCATACAAGCTGATGGCGGCGAGCATGTCTATCAACTATCTCGGCATGCGCTTCACCCAGCTGGTGGTGATGGTTGCCGGCACGTATTACGTACTGCAGGATGCGATCTCGAATGGCGAGTTTGTTGCCTTCCTGCTGTTGGTGAATGTTTTCTTCCGCCCGATTGAGAAGCTGAATGCCGTGCTCGAGATTTATCCAAAGGGGATTGCCGGCTTCCGGCGCTACGTGGAACTGCTCGACGAACTGCCGGAAATCCAGGATCGTCCCGGTGCGCGCGATGCCGGCGATTTGCGTGGCGACATTCGCTTCGAGGATGTGTCGTTCGGCTATAGCGACTATCGCGATGTGCTCAGTCACATCAACCTCGAAATCAATGCCGGCGATACCGTGGCATTTGTTGGCCCATCCGGCGCGGGCAAAACCACGATTTCCTCGTTGCTGCCGCGGTTCTACGATGTCACCGGCGGGCGGATCACAATCGACGGCATCGATATCCGCGATATGACGCTGGCCAGCCTGCGGCGCGAGATTGGGATCGTCCAGCAGGATGTCTACCTGTTTAACGGCACCATTCGGGACAACATCGCCTATGGCGAACTGGGGGCCAGCGAGGAACGGATCCTGGCGGCAGCCAGTCGCGCCAAACTTGACGCCGTGATTGCCGATTTGCCCGAGGGGCTGGACACGATCATTGGCGAGCGGGGGGTGAAGTTGAGCGGCGGCCAAAAGCAGCGCCTCAGCATTGCCCGCATGTTCCTGAAGAATCCACCGATCCTCATTTTGGATGAGGCGACATCGGCGCTGGATACCGCTACTGAACAGGCGATCCAGCAGTCACTGAACGAATTGGCCGTCGGCCGCACCACGCTGGTGATCGCCCACCGCCTGGCCACCATTCGCCATGCCACGCGGATTGTGGTGGTGACTGAGGATGGGATTGAGGAAAGCGGCACACATTACGAACTGCTGGCGGCCAATGGCGTGTACCGGCAATTGCACGACGCCCAGTATCGCGAGGAGGCGCCTGTTGCGGACTAGGGGAAGCTGTTGGGTCGCCACTGGTGAGCGACTGCTTTTATCAGTGGGAGCGATGCTAGGTTAATGCCCGGCGTGATTCAGAGATACTCCGCTTCAACCTCGACCGGGAAACTAACCGATCGCGCAATGAAGCAGAGGCGATGCGATTCTTCGTGCAGCCGCGCCAGCAACTGCCAATCGGCTGGGCTGTCAATCGTGATGCGTGGGTGCAGCGTCACATTCGTAAACTCGCCCCCGCCATCCGTGTGCTCCACCATTGTGCCAATGGCATCGTCCGCGTACGCCGTCACGACAATCCCATGTTTCGCACACCGGCTGAGGAACCAGAGCATGTGGCACTGGCTCAGCGCCNNCAGCGGCCCGAATGACGTGGTTTTTCGAATATCCGTTTGGACGTGCGGTGCCGGCGCCGGTGTTGCCGGTCCATTCCACGGTCAGGCGATAAGTGTGCGATTTAGCGCTCAATAGCCAGCCTCCGAATTTGAATCAGACGTTGCACGTAGTGTCGCCCCTGGTCCGTGAGCACCACATTACCATTCGCGCGCACCACCATTCCCCGAGCCACTGCCTGGCGAATGGTCCGCATGGCCTGATCGGGACCCCAATGCAGGGCCGCGCCAATATGGCCGAGGCTGCTTTCGCTATATTCGTCCTCGGTGCGCTCGTGGGTATGCAGGTGCATCACCAGCAGGTCGATGGCGAATCGCTCGCGATTGCGCCAGGCGCGATGTCGCTGTGCGATCAGCCCCTGTTCCGGCGAAAACATCAGCGCCAGGGTAAAGAGGATGCCGAGCATGGTGACAATGCCACCGGCGATTGAGCCATCCATCCAGATCGCCATCCAGTAGCCGCCGATGGCGCCCAGCGCACCGACGACAGCGCTGGCGATCATCATGTGCAGTAATCGCTCCGTTAGCAGGTAGGCCGTGGCCGCAGGCACAATCACTAGGGCCACTACCAGGATCGCGCCTACAGCCGTGAAGGCGCCGACGGTGGTAACGCTAAGCAGCAACATCAGCAAATAGTGCACCAACACCGGCGAGATGCCGAGCGATTGCGCCAGCGCGGGATCGAAGGTGCTGATTTTCAGTTCCTTATACAGGAGTGAAAGCACGGCGATATTGACCACCAGCAACACGCCCATGACCCAGATAGATTGCGGCCCGAGGTCGCGACCGCTCCAGATGAGGCGATCGAAGGCGGAGAACTCGATGTTGCCGTACAGAATCGCATCCGTATCAAGATGCACCTGGGCGAAGAAACGGGAAATCAGGATCGTGCCGAGCGCAAACATGGCCGGGAATACGATCCCCATGGCCTCGGCGCTTTCCACCCGCCGTGTCCGCTGCAATGCCTCAACCACCGTCACCGTCAGGATCGCGGCGGCAGTGGCGCCGACAGCGCCCACCACCAGGTTGGCGCTGCCGGCCATCCAGTAACCAAAGACGAGCCCGGGCAAAATGGCGTGGCTGATCGCATCGGTCATCATCGCCATCCGCCGCAGAATCAGGAACGTACCGGGCAACGCACACGCCATGGCGCAGAGCATGCCGGTAACCAGGATTGCTGTACCGCTGGTCATGGTCGCTGCCCCGATTCCAGTGCGGCCCGGAATGCCTGTTTCCGGGAGCGACGTCGCCACCAGTTGGCTACGAGGCCATGGCGGGGGGCGAACAGGAGAGATGCCGTGACCACCACGGTCAGGGAGAGAATGATCATCGGGCCAGTTGGAAGCCGACTCGCCTGCACGCTGATCACGGCGCCGGTAACACCGGCAATGCCGCCAAAGAGGCCGCTAAGGACCAGCATGGTGCGCAGGTTATCAGTCCATTGCCGGGCTGCGGTGCCGGGGCCGATGATCATGGCCGCCATCAGCACCACGCCGACAGTCTGCAGACCGATCATCACTGCCACCACCAGCAGGCTGGTGAGCATGATATCCAGGCCCCGCACCGGCAACCCGAGGCTGGCAGCAAATTCGGGATCGAAGCTAAGCAGTTTGAATTCCTTGAAGAAAAAGTACACAACCGCCAGCGCACCCATGCCAAGGATGGCGAACAATCGCACATCNNGATGCCGATGCCAAAGAACACACTGAGCACCACGCCGAGCATGGTGTCTTCGCTAAGTTTCGTGGCCTTAATGGTTCTCAGGAAGATAACTGTGCCGATCCAGCCGGCGATACCGGCACCGACCAGCAGCACCAGTGGTGCCCGCGAATCGGTGAGCATGAACGCGATGCAGATGCCCGGCAAAGCGGCGTGACTGAGCGTATCGCCGAGCAATGCCTGTCTGCGCAGCACGGCAAAAGCGCCCAGTACACCGGCCACAATTCCCAGCAACATGCCGCCGAGGGCGACATTGCGCAGGGTGTAATCGAAAATCAGGTCGTGCAGGGTGTTCATTCGGCCGCCACCAGTTCTGGCCGGGATTTGCTCGTGGAGCCGTAGGTACGCTCGATATTCTCATGCGTGAAATGCTCCGCCATCGGCCCGCTGGCGATTTTCTGCACATTCAGCAGTACCACCCAATCGAAATAGCGGGGAGCGGTCTCGAGGTCGTGATGCACCACCACCACGGT
>DJVD01000192.1:0-3756 GCA_002440805.1 Chloroflexi bacterium UBA6265 | reverse complement strand
GGCCAGGAACACCCGCTGCTGCTGGCCGCCGCTAAGCTGACTAATTTGCCGGTCGGCAAAATCGCGCATGCCTACCTGGTCGAGGGCATGGAGGGCGCGGTCACGGTCTTCCTTTCCGGGTCGTTTGATCCAGCCGATTTGACCGTAGGTGCCCATCATCACCACATCAAGCGCGTTGGTCGGGAAATTCCAATCCACGCTGCCACGCTGGGGGACATATCCCACCAATTTTCGTTGCTGCTTGCTGGTGTGCCCAAAGATTTCGACGGTGCCGGCGGCCATTGGTACCAGCCCGAGAATCGCCTTCATCAGCGTGCTTTTGCCGGCACCGTTCGGACCGATGATCGCCGTGAGGGTGCCTGTTGGCAGCATGAGATCGACATCCCACAACACCGGTTCCTCATGGTAGGCCACGGTAAGATCGTGGACGGTGACGGCTGCGCGTTCGTCGCGGATGGATTGTTGTCTGCTCATTCGGTCCCCTGTGTTGTTTGTGATTCGCCCAACAGCGCGTCCACGATGGTGGAGACGTTATGCCGCACCATGCCGATATAGGTTCCTTCAGGCGTGCCCGCTTCGCCCATTGCATCGGAGTAAAGCGAGCCGCCGATTTTCACATCCCACCCGCGGCTACGAGTTGCCGCCTGCACGGCTTCGATGGTGGCTGGAGGAATCGACGATTCGACGAAAATTGCCGGAATCCGGCGTTCGGCCAGCAAATCGGCCAGCGATTGCACATCACCAGCACCAGCCTCGGTGGCGGTGCTAAGGCCCTGCAATCCCATGACTTCCACCCCGTATCGCTTCCCAAAATAGTGGAAGGCATCGTGCGCTGTCACCAGCACCCGAATGTCTTCGGGTACCCGGCTGATCTCATCGACCACCCACGCATCCAGTTCTTCCAGCCGAGCGCGATACGTTTCCGATCGTGACGTGATGGTTTCGGCCTGCTCGGGGAGCAGCGCGATCAGTTCCTCGGTGACCGCCCCGGCCACGATATTCCACAGGGAGACATCGAACCACACATGCGGATCGTGGGCCGTTTCGCTGACCGCAATCAGGCGATCCTCCGGAATGCTTTCGGAAACCGCGCGGGTATGCACCGTGCCACTTCGCTGGATCGTTTCCAGGGTCTCAGTCATCCGGCCTTCAAGGTGAAGGCCGCCATACAACACCAGGTCGGCATCACCCAGGCGGACGATATCGCCAGCGCTTGGTTTGTAAAGATGGGGATCAATGCCGGGGCCCATAAGGCCGCTGATTGAGAAGAACGTCCCGCCGATATTGCGCGCCACGTCGGTAATCATGCCCACCGTGCAGGTAACCACCGGCAGCTCGTGGTCGCGTTGGTAGGGGTTCTGCGTGCGGCCGATGCTGAATCCGCCCAGCAACAACGTGCCGATTCCCCCGCCCAGCAGTGCTCGTCGTGATGTCGTTGCGTTCACAAATGAGGTGTCCGTTCCCGTTGATCGGCATTGGTTTAGCCTAGGCTAAAATAGCCTGGACTGATTGTAGGGCCGGGGCAGGAGTGCCGTCAACATTCCCCGTGAAGTAGCATGTGCCATGACGAAAGGTGAGAGATGGCACGCACGACATTTGCACAACACGGATTGGTTCGGCTGGGATACGAGGTTCAGGGCGAGGGCGTACCCACCGTGCTGGTGCTGCACGGGTTGCTGGCCAGCCGGGCTTCGCTCTATCCGCTGATGGATGCGCTGGAGGACAAGGCGACGGTGATCGCCATGGACCTGCGTGGCCATGGTGGCAGCTCGGCGATCCACGGCGTGGATCTGCATCTCGACGACCTTATTGCCGATAGCCTGGCGGTGCTGGATGCGGCTGAGGTCGCCGGGAAGGCGATTGTTATCGGCATCGAACTGGGCGCGGTGATTGCCGAACGACTCCTGGAGCACCATCCCGATCGCGTGGCTGGCGCGGTATTGGTGAATTACCCCACGGCGGAAATGCTCGATTCCTCCACGCTCAGCGATATCGCCATGCGGGCCTATCGCGAGCAGGTGGAACAGGCCTTGTACATGTGGCTCGATCTCTCATGGGGAGCAGACTGGCAAACAACTGCGGCTCGCAATCGGATCGCGGCTGCGCGGCGATCTGCGCAAGCAATTCATCCGATGCTCACAGCGCTGGCCGCGGCCAACCTGTCATCGATAGACTCCCTGGAAATTGCAGGCGGAGACCCGTTTGGCTCGGACGACGTTATCGGCATTGTGGTCGAGAAATTGGAAGCGTTGACTACGACCGGCTGATGCCGTGCATGACGGTGTCTGCGAACTGATGGAGCGTCGCTTCGGTGACAGGATCATTGTTTTGCGACATTGCCAGCATGTGCGCGTAGCCCGCACTTGATGAATAAATGAACTTCGCCACGAAGGTGGCATCGTCCTCAGGGATTTCTTCCCGTTCCATGGCCTCGCGCACCATGGGCTCCAGCAGGCGCCACGGTTTGGGAAATTCTGCCCAGAACCGCTGCTGCGCTTCCTCATCCACATGCTGGCGAAAATCGGACATTAAGCGCTGCATATCCGTGCGCTTTCCCTCCACCAGGAATGACAGGATATCGCGAATTTTGGCGTGAAGATCGGGAAGCTGCTGCAGGCGTTCCGTCATGGTGGCTTGGTTGCGACCGAACGACATCCGCATGGTGGCGAGGTAAAGATCCTGCTTGTCGCGGAAGTGGTGGTATAGCGTTGCCTTGGTGATTGAGGCGTTATCCGCGATTTGCTGCATGGAGACGTCGGCATAGCCACGCTGTACAAACAGGGTGTAGGCCGCGTTCAAAACACGCTCGCGCGATTCCGAGTGAATTGTTGGTTGTGCTGACACCGACCGATATTCCTCCCCGTGGAGCATTGACGTCGTTCCGCAGTATCAGTATAGTTGCCTCTGCATATATCTACCAACCGTTCGGTAGGGAGAACCCAACATGGCATCACCTTCTCAATTGCCGCCGCAAGGCGAGCCGTTAACACACCGTCAGATCATGGGCGTCATGGTGGGTGTCATGAGCGGCATGTTCCTCGCCGCGCTCGACCAAAGCATTGTTGGCGTGGCGTTGCCCCGTATCACCAGTGAACTCGGCGGCCTCAACTACCTCGCATGGGTCGTAACAGCCTATCTGCTTACCAGCACCGCATCCACACCCATCTGGGGCAAGATCAGCGATCTCTATGGTCGTAAACGGATCTTTCAGCTTGCGATCATCATCTTCCTGATTGGCTCCATTTTCAGTGGTGCCGCCCTGAATATGCCGATGCTGATCGTGTTCCGCGCGGTGCAGGGAATCGGCGGGGGCGGTTTGTTTGCGATTGCGTTCGCGATCATCGGGGATGTGATCCCACCGCGTGAACGGGGCAAGTACCAGGGGTACTTCGGCGCCGTCTTTGGAGTCAGCTCCGTTGCTGGACCGCTCATTGGCGGTTGGCTTACCGATGTGATCAGCTGGCGCTGGATCTTCTACATCAATATCCCCATCGGCATCGTGGCCCTGTTTATCACGTCTACTGCGCTGCAGATGACCGTTGTTCGCCGCCAGCACAAGATCGACTGGCTGGGTGCCGGATTGGTCGTGGCCGCTGTATCCAGTTTGCTGTTGTTCCTCAATTGGGCCGGCGAGCACTTTGGCTGGACCGACCCGCGCGCGTTGGCGTTCGCTATCGCGGCCCTCGTCCTGACCGTGATATTCGTGCTGGTCGAACAACGCGTGGATGAGCCGATCATTCCGATGCAGCTTTTCCG
>DJVD01000021.1 GCA_002440805.1 Chloroflexi bacterium UBA6265 | reverse complement strand
CGATCTGCATCACCTGTTCCTGGTAAAGGGCAACGCCGTAGGTTTCTTCCAACACATCGGCCAGGGATGGATGCGGATATTCGATCTTGAGGCGACCATGCTTGCGACCGATGTAATCCGGAGCCAGCTCCATCGGGCCAGGCCGAATCAGCGCCATGAGGGCGATGATGTCTTCAAAGCTTTCCGGCTGCACATCGATGGTCATTCGGGTGGTCATGCCACCTTCCAACTGGAACACACCGAACGTATCACCGCGACGCAGTAGTTCGAATGACTTCTCGTCGTCGAGGGGGATATCGTCAATCGTGATGTCGGCACCCGTCTGGCGGGCAAGTTCTACCGCCCGCCCGAGAACTGTCAGGGTTTTCAGGCCGAGGAAATCCATTTTCAGCAGCCCGAGATCCTCAAGGTGACCCTGGGTCCACTGGGTGGTAACATCGGTTCGCCCTTTACCCGTGAGCTGCAACGGCACATGTTCAACCAGCGGGTCGCGAGAAATGACCACGCCGGCTGCGTGCTTGCCGGGATGCCGCGAAAGCCCCTCTACCTTCTTGGCGGTATCGATGAGTTCCCGTGTAGCGGGTTCGTTCTTGTAGGCAGCACTTAGCTCCGGCACGGACTCGAGCGCGCTGTCGATTGTGGTACCGATGTCAGTCGGGATCATCTTGGCGATGCGATTCGCCTCGAAGATCGAAATGTCCATGGCGCGTGCGCAATCCTTGATCGCGGCCTTGGCTTTCATCGTCCCGAAGGTGGCGATACCCGCGACACGATCGTCACCATACTTCTGCACCACGTAATCGATCACTTCGCTGCGGCGATCGTCAGCGAAGTCGATGTCGATGTCAGGCATGGAAATGCGACTTGGGTTGAGGAACCGCTCGAACATCAGGTTGTATTTGAGCGGATCCAGTCCTGTGATATCGAGTGAATAGGTGACAATGCTGCTCGCTGCCGAGCCGCGTCCCGGCCCCACCAAAATGCCATTTCGCTTGGCGAATGCTACGAAATCCCAAACGATGAGGAAGTAATTGGTGAATCCCATATTGGCGATGACGCCGAGTTCGTAATTTAGGCGCTCGCCAACTTCGCCATCAAGCGTGCCGTAATGGCGCATCACGCCCTCGGTGCAGAGCTTGCGCAAATACTCTTCCGACGTCAGGCCATCTGGGGTCTCAAACTCCGGCAGTTGGTAGCCGCCAAATTCGAGGTTGACGTTGCACATTTCGGCGATACGAATGGTGTTTTGCAACGCTTCCGGATGATCGGGAAAGAGTCTCGCCATTTCCGCGGGGCTCTTCAGGTAGAACTGATCGGTATCCTGCTTGAGCCGCTTGGGATCGTGGATATTGGTGCTCGTGCCGACACAGATCAGGATTTCCTGGGCCGGCGCGTCGTGCTGATTGCAGTAGTGGACATCATTTGTCGCAACCAACGGCAGGTTCATTTCCTTCGCCATCTGGATCATGGCGCGGTTGGTCATGTGCTGTTCGGGCAGGCCGTGATCCTGCAACTCGATAAAGAAGCGATCCTTGCCGAAAATATCGCTTAGTGTGTTGGCGTATTGATACGCCTTTTCTGGTTGGTGATGAAGGAAGTTGTTGGCAACTGGACCGCCGAGACACGCAGACGTGGCGATGATGCCGGATCCATATCGATTCAGCATGTCCAGGTCTACGCGAGGTCGGTAGTAGAAACCCTTGAGTGACGATTCGCTGGCCAACCGGATTAAATTCCGATAGCCCGTCTCATTTTCGGCCAAGAGCAACAGGTGGTAATTCTTGCGGTTGGGTTCGCTGGCGTTGCCTTCGGCCAGGTACGCTTCCATCCCCAAAATGGGGTGCATGCCGGCCCTGGTGGCAGATTTGTACCACTCCATTGAGCCATACATCACACCGTGATCCGTCACCGCCATATGGTTCATACCCATTTGCTGGGCACCGGCGATGTAATCCTTCATTTTCCCCATACCATCAAGGAGGGAGAATTCGGTGTGCAGGTGGAGATGGGCAAACTCTGGCATCGCGCAATACGTCCTTAAGAAATGAACTCCGGTCACACCATCGAACGGAAGGTGTAACCGGAGTCTAATACGGTTGCTATCTGGCTTCGCACGATGGGCGGGGACACATCGGTACGGACAGCAACACGTTTGTGAAACTAGGCGACCGAAACCTGGTCGCTGTCCTTCAGTACCAGCCGGGCCTGATCTGCAATTACCCGCAGCACCTGGCGCATGGTCTGACGATAGTTATCTGGCATCGAGCTGTTTTGCAACAGCGCCAGAACATCGGTAATTTCCGGCTCGCTCGAAAGCAGGCTGGAAACTTCGTGGGGCAGGAACCCGGCCGATGCCAGGAGTTCGTCCTGCTGCATACGCTCCAGATCCATCGCTTCGGCCAGCTGCTGCACAGCGTCTCGGGTTGGGGTGCGAGCACCACTCTCCAGGCGGCTCACATAACTGTGATCGAAACCGGCGCGCTCCGCCAACTTGCTCTGGGAAACCCGACGAGCTTCGCGATAGCGCTTCAGCGTTACGCCGAAATGATCATTTGCTTGCATAAGAACCCCACCTCGATTGTGCCGATCCGACACGCCAATTGTTGAACTTCCATCCAGA
>DJVD01000237.1 GCA_002440805.1 Chloroflexi bacterium UBA6265 | reverse complement strand
GCCGTGGGGCATCGGATGGTGCATGGCGGCTCCAGGTTCATTGCACCTACGGTGATCAACGATACCGTCATTCGCACGGTTGAAGAACTCAATCCGCTGGCGCCCCTTCACAACCCGCCCAATTTGCTTGGTGTGCGTGCTGCCCAGGTGGCGTTTCCGGAGATTCCGCACGTGGCGGTTTTTGATACCGCCTTTCACCAAACAATGCCGCCTGCCGCGTATACCTATGCCATCGATCGGGTGCTAGCGAATCAACACCGCATTCGCCGGTACGGCTTCCATGGCACCAGCCACAAATACGTTAGCGAACTGGCNNGTCCGCTGGCCGATGTAAATACGATCGTGCTGCATGTTGGCAATGGCGTATCGGCCTGCGCTGTTCGAGGCGGCAAAAGCGTGGAAACCAGCATGGGGCTCACCCCGGTTGAAGGACTGGTGATGGGCACGCGCAGTGGCGACATCGATGCCGGTATCATCTTCCACCTCGCTCGCCAGGCAGACATGACAACCGATCAAATCGACAACCTCCTCAACCGTCGCTCTGGCCTCCTGGGCATGACGGGGAGCAGCGATATGCGCGACGTACAGGTTTCCGCCGGGCGCGGTGACGAGCAAGCGCAACTGGCGCTGGACGTCTATTGCCATCGGCTACGTCATTACGTAGGTGCCTATTATGCCCACCTCGGAAGAGTGGACGCGATAGTGTTTACCGCAGGCGTGGGAGAAAATTCCCCCGAAGTGCGAGCCCAATCCCTGGCAAACCTGGAGGAACTTGGGATTGCAATCGATCCTGTTCGCAATGCGTCCGCCCAGCGCGGCGTCAGAACGATTAGTGCCGAGTCCAGCCGGGTAGCGGTGCTGGTGATTCCTACCAACGAGGAACTTGAAATCGCCCGCCAAACGGCCGCTGCGCTCGCGAACGCCTAAGGTCAACGCATAAAACCTGTTCGCCTGGGCTCCCTTGTGGTGATACACTCCGAAAGCCGACGAAATCGGTCGGCTTTCGAATGCATGCGCATGGAGCGACATGAGGGACCATGGTATCGTCACGCCTTCAATTCTGTTCCGCGGATTCCACCAACTCGGGTGAATCGCCCATCGGATCAGCATGGTACACACCCGAGCTGATCGTGTGCGAACTTCCACTGCCATGGGGAGCCGAGGTGCTGAAAAGCCGCAATACTCCTGCTGGCCTTGAAACCGTTATAAACGATGCCTACGAACGGCGTGGCTACGATTGGGGTCTCATCGGATGTGCTCCGGACGAGGCCTATTCGGTGTCCGGATACCGGCGTGTGATGCACTGCACCATCGCTCCACAGTCACGTGGCCGATTCGAGCGCCGGGTGTTCCTGGTGCCCAACGATGACCTCACTGCAGCGGTCGAAGCCCTACTCCACCACAAGATTCACCCTTCGATGCAGGAACAGGAGGATAACCTGCGCGATGTGCTGCTGTGCACGCATGGAGCCGTAGATGCGTGTTGCGCCAAGTTTGGCTATCCACTTTATGCTTTGATGCGCAAAATGGCCGACAATGCCGGCTCGGATGTGCGCGTTTGGCGCAGCACACACTTTGGTGGGCATCGGTTCGCCCCTACCTACCTCGAGCTGCCTTCAGGCCGGTATTGGGGGAGAATCACGCCGCAATCGGTATCGGCCCTTGTGCATCGGCGTGCAGATGAGGAAGCAGTTCGACCCTTCTACCGTGGCTCAGCAACGATGGCAACGCCGGTAGAGCAGGCGATCGAGGCGGAATTGTTCTACAAGCTGGGCTGGAAGCTGGATGCAGCGGACTTGATTGATTTGAGTGTCCACGAACTATCCCCCGGCAATTGGCGGGCATTGGCAAGCATTCAGTTCTCCACAGGAGAGCGCATCGAGTGTGAGATTGATTGTCGAGAAACAGGTACGGTCAGCCTGAAAGCGCACTGTAACTACGATATCGTTATTGATGCTTCCCAGTTCGAATCACACCTCCAGGTGGCCAACCTGACGACCTAGCGGATGGATCCAGCCGTCGACCAGCATGCGGAAATCCCATTCATCCCACCATGTTTTGGCCCGAGAGGTCCTTGTCTTCCATCTCCCAGGCGTGATCAAGCAGATGCCATGCCGCCCTGCGGATGAAGTACCGCAATGGCCACCTGGTTTCCGTGTTGGCAAGGTTGGCGGCACGCACTGCCTGCACCACCTCATCGCGATGCCGGCGTCTCCCCTCAGGTGATGCTCCGTATCCCTTTGGAGTGTTGACCCCAATGCGGCGAGCGTATCCACGGTCGGCCTCCAGCGTGTGCTCCACAATTGCAGCCCGATCGCGACCACCTCCGCGGGGACCCTTCTGCAGCTCCTCGGACACGCTCTCGGCAACATCATCGAACTCTTCCCAGCAGGCCTGGAGGATAGCAAGCTGGCGGTCGCATTCTTCCGGCGACATGACGTCCTCATCGGGCCCAACAATCTTGTCAGGAACCCCGAAATCGGTTGCACCACTCCCCGTCACTCGCGCAGTCACCTGCGGCGAGCCGATCAGGTCATCAATTCCCGGCGTCCTTGCCCGATCGGCAACCTTACGATACCGGTCAGCGTACGCAACAAGGGCCGAAATAGCGGACTCTTCTGATGGACCGCTCCGGCTCCATCCTGGCCAGTCCAAAGCGGTGGCAAACGATTTCTTGCGCCCTGTTTCAACCAGGATCCTGTTTAGCGTACCCATGATGACCCTCCCTTTGCTCGCAGGATAGAAGGTTTCCCGGTCAGGAAATGTCCCTGTTCAGCTGGAAACTGGATGAATGGCCAAAAGAAACCGACAATTGTTCTATCGATCACGGACCGAGCCGCGTCACCATGAGCACATGCTTCAGCAGCAAATGTGAAGGGAGTCATTATGAATTCAGTTCCCGGTATCACCCTCAACAACGGCATTTCGATGCCCTCGCTTGGTTTTGGTGTTTTCCAGATCCCGGATCCGGAAGAATGTGAGCGCAGCGTCGTGGCCGCCCTGGAATCGGGGTACCGGCTCATCGATACGGCTGCCGCCTACGGCAACGAGGAGGCGGTGGGTCGCGGCATCAAGGCCACTGGTGTACCGCGGGACGATATCTTCCTGGTCACAAAACTCTGGGTCACCGATGCCAGCGAACACAAAACTCCGCCCGCATTCGAGCGATCGCTAGAGCGGCTTGGCGTGGACTATGTTGATCTCTATCTGATCCACCAGCCGTTTGGCGACTATTACGGTGCGTGGCGGGCCATGGAGGGGTTTGTGGCCGACAACCGCGCCCGCGCTATCGGTGTGAGTAACTTCATGCCAGACAGGCTGATGGACCTGGTGATCCACAACGAGATCGTGCCGGCCGTTAACCAAATCGAAATCCATCCGCATCACCAGCGACATGATTCCATCGCCGTCATGAAGGAGCTCGGCGTAGCACCCATGGCGTGGGCACCGTTTGCCGAGAACCTGAACAACCTGTTTGATGAACCGGAACTCGGCGACATCGCCGCCACCCACGGCAAATCAGTGCCGCAGGTCATTCTTCGCTGGTTGCACCAGCGCGATGTAATTGCGATCCCCAAGTCGGTGCGACCGGAGCGCATTCGGGAGAACATCGATATCTTCGGATTCGAGCTCTCCGACGGCGAAATGGCCCGCATCGGTGCGCTGGATCGTGGCCAAAGCAGTTTCTTCGATCACCGCGATCCGGACGTGGTGAAGCGCATCGCAGGATTGCCGCGCGCAACGTAGCAGTCCTGTCTCAACCAACAGCCCGCCCATGAAGGGTCATGGGCGGGCTGTTGGTCGATTTCCCGTGGCCGCTATCCTCCGATTAGCGGAGGCAATGTGGCTTCTGCAGCGGGATCACCAGGGGCGGTGCCAAACGCTGGCACGAGGCCATCGCCATCAACATTCGGCAGCGCGGGGCTTCCGTTCACCAGCACCGAAGCCTGCAGATCTGCCAATCCAACGCCAAACGTGGAGAGAGGTGCCATGTAGATTTGCACAATTGAATCCAGTGCCGACGAGGCCACCTCGATGGTGGAGAAAATACCGTAGGCAACTCCATCCACCACCACCACATGGAGCATGTAGGTGCCACCATCCTCAATCAGGGTTGGCGAGCCAAGCTCCGGGGCCAGGAACGACAGCACCGAAACGACGCGATCGGCTCCTTCCAGGTTCGTCACCGAAGCGAGGATGAAATTGTCGTTGGTCCCACGCATCGGGATCGCTTCCAGCACATTGTTGCTCAATGCCAACTGCGGCAGAACCACCCAACTTCCGCTTGTTTCAATCTGATAGTTGTATGCGCTGAGCGTGCCCGAAGTGGCAGTCTCCGGAACGCTGGCGTTCGCCGCCGGCGAGGCGGGCACGTCATTGGTCGCGGCTGTTGCACCGTTTTCGCCTACCGATGTGCTTTTACTACCCCCACCGTGCCGGGATTCTATCGCTGCGGTCTGCGGAAACTCGCCGACAGGAACCATGAATGAACCACACGGGGCGTCCACTTGCACGCAGGCAATTTGCGCGTAGAACATCTCCCTGGCTATTGGCTCGGCCAAATCCGGTGGAGCACTTATGCGGGCCATCACCACAATCTGCCCTTGCTGCCCGGTGTAGTTGACCGTCAGGTACTCAACATTCAGGCCGGTGGCCGTGTCTGTGGCAATCTCGGGAATGGTATATCCGCTTACCGCTTCGTCATTCCACGGCAC
Source organism: Chloroflexi bacterium UBA6265 (assembly GCA_002440805.1). Lineage (GTDB taxonomy): Bacteria > Chloroflexota > Chloroflexia > Thermomicrobiales > UBA6265 > UBA6265. The sequence goes on along the minus strand of DJVD01000237.1, from coordinate 5,469 downwards.
GTCCTTCACATCGGTCGGCGCGACAGTGCTTTGCGATTCTCGGAGTTCAGTGCTCTTGTTGGCAAATGCCTGGTTCACATAGTCGGCGGCCTGTTGATCGGAAGGAAACGTGATTACCCGGACCTGCAATACCAGATTTGACGGCCCCTCCGGGAAGAGTGACGAGTTGACGAAATCGGGTTGAAACCCGGCCGTTCGTACGAATTGATCAATCATGCCGGATTCAGTGAACTGCTGCCTGGTGGACACTGTCATGCTGGTCAGGGATGGATCGATGACTCCATCCTGGACGCTGTAAAGTTCCTGACTGGGGATTTCGGGATCGAAATAATAGGAATTTCCCTCAACCAGTTGCAGGGCAAGTTGATCGGGCGGTGTTTTCGGAAGCGATTGCGCGGTGGCAGGCATTGGTGCAAACAGCAGCACAAGGCACACGAAAATCTGCACCATGTATCGACTACGACCACGTGCTGAAAACATAATGAACCTCCCTGCTTCGATTCAAGGGGATGTTCCTCTTGAACAATAGGTCCGGCGGCGGTGATCTCGACATCACCGTCTGCGAGATGTTTACGTGAACATAATGTTGAATATAGGGATCACGACATTCAATTGCAACATTGAGCATCACGGCATTTAATGTGCCGGAGATTGTGAAAACCTAAAATCGCCCCAGAGGATTGCTCCTCCGGGGCGATTGAATTTCAGGCGTTTATGCCTTGGTGTCGTCGTCGTTCACTTCACGGAACTCGCCTTCGACAGTGGCGTCGTCATCGGCCGTGGAAGATCCGGTATCGCTGGCGTCAAAGCCACCCATATCGGGTTGTCCCTGCGCCGCTTCGGCTGCCTGGTACATGGCTGCACCTGCGGCAGACAGCGCTGTCATCAGGGCATCGTGGGCCGGCTTGATGCGATCGATATTCTCGCGATCGTTCTCCAGCACGTCCTTGATATCGGCTACCTTGGCCTCAAGATCGCTCTTGAGATCGTCCGGAATCTTGTCGCCATTTTCCTCGATCAACTTCTCAGCCTGGAACATCATGCTCTCGGCCTCGTTGCGGGTATTAATGGCATCCTTGCGCTTGGCATCCTCGGCGGCATGCTCTTCCGCTTCCTTCACCATACGCTGAACTTCGTCTTCACTCAGACCGGAGCTACCGGCGATAGTGATTTTCTGCTCCTTGCTGGTGGCAGTGTCCTTGGCGGTTACATTGAGGATACCGTTGGCATCGATATCGAAGGTGACCTCGATCTTCGGCACGCCACGCGGGGCCGGCGCAATTCCATCCAGGATAAAGCGGCCGAGGCTCTTGTTATCGTTGGCCATCGGGCGCTCGCCCTGCAGCACGTTGATTTCAACCTGCGGCTGGCTATCGCTGGCAGTGGTGAACGTTTGGCTCTTGCGGGCCGGGATAGTGGTGTTGCGCTCGATCAGCGGTGTGGCCACGCCACCCAGGGTCTCGATTGCAAGTGTGAGCGGAGTGACATCCAACAGGAGGATGTCCTTCACATCGCCGCCAAGCACGCCACCCTGGATCGCAGCGCCGATGGCAACCACTTCGTCCGGATTGATGCCCTTGTGCGGCTCCTTGCCAAAGAAATCCTGCACGGTTTTCTGCACGATTGGCATGCGGGTCTGGCCGCCTACCAACAACGCCTCATCGATTTCGCTGGTGCTCAGGCCGGCATCCTTCAGCGCGTTCTGCATCGGACCCTTGGTGCGGTTCACCAAATCACCGGTCAGCGATTCGAGCTTGGAGCGGGAAAGCTGGATATTAAGGTGCTTCGGACCGCTGGCATCGGCCGTGATGAACGGCAGGTTCACATCGGTCTGGTTGGTGCTGGAAAGCTCGATCTTGGCTTTCTCGGCAGCTTCCTTCAAGCGCTGCAGGGCTTGCCTGTCAGCACGAATATCGATGCTATTGGTCTTCTTGAATTCTTCGATCAGGTAATCCATCAGGCGTTGGTCAAAATCGTCCCCGCCCAGGAAGGTATCGCCGTTGGTCGAGCGCACCTGGAAAACGCCTTCGCCCACATCCAGCACGGAGATATCGAAGGTGCCACCGCCAAGGTCGTATACGGCGATAATCTCGTTCTTCTTTTTATCCAAACCGTACGCCAGTGATGAGGCGGTGGGCTCGTTGATGATACGCAGCACTTCCAACCCGGCGATGCGTCCGGCGTCTTTCGTAGCGTTGCGCTGCGAGTCGTTGAAATATGCGGGCACCGTGATGACTGCCTGGTTGACGCTCTCGCCCAGGTAAGCTTCAGCGTCCGCTTTGAGCTTACTGAGGATCATCGCGCTGATCTCGGGAGGGCTATAATCCTTGCCATCCAGGGTGACGCGCACATCGCCATTGCTGGCTGCGCTGATCTTGTACGGCACGCGGCTGATGGTGCGCTGCACCTCGGGGTCATTGAACTTGCGCCCCATCAGGCGTTTGATGGAAAAGATTGTATTCTCTGGATTGACGATCGCCTGATTGCGCGCCGTGCGTCCCACGATGCGTTCATGGTTCTTGTTGACCGCCACGACGGACGGGACGAGCCGTTCACCTTCTGCGGAGGGGATGACGATGGGTTCGCCGCCGCTCATCACAGCGACGACGGAGTTGGTGGTGCCGAGATCAATGCCGATGATTTTTGCCATAATATCCTCTTGTATTTGTAGATTATTTCGCCACGCGCACCATTGCGGGTCGCAAAGTGCGGTCGCCTAATTTATAGCCCTGGCGAAAGACTTCAATGACTTCGCCGCTTTCAAACGCTTCATTCTCTTCATGTGAGATGGCCTCGTGGATATTCGGGTCAAAGGGTACCTTGTTTTCAAATATTCTTTCGATGCCCTCACTCTCGAGGATGGTGTATAGTTTCTTGCAGATCAATGCAATGCCGCTTGCCCACGCCTCGCCGGCGGGGTCCATGGGGCGGTCTTTCAACGCCAGTTCAAGGTCGTCGAGTATTACGAGATATTTTTTAACGATCGTGCCAGTGATCTCCTGGCGCATCAGGCATTGATCACGTTCGACCCGTTTTTTATAATTCGAAAATTCCGCCCGTTCGCGTTGCCAGCCATCGAGGTTGACGGCGGCTTCCTTTTGCGCGTCCGCGAGTTGCGCGGTCAAACCTTCAATCTCCAACTTCAACGCTTCTTCAGCAGATGGGGGAGTTTCCTTTTGCTCCTCATTTATTGGAATGCGGTTTTTCTTTTTGGCTTCATCCATTACTTTTTCCTTGTCGTGATGTTAATTATTCAACGATCGTGTCGTTCACCAAGTCTGAAAGCAGGCTGGAGAGGAATCGCACAATCGATATGGTTCTGCCATAGGGCATGCGCATGGGACCCAGCACGCCGAGCGTGCCCGTTGCCAGACCCGGGGTGCCGTAGCGCGCCAGCACGATGGAGACCTGTGAAAGGGCATCATAAATGCCCTCGCCGCCAATGAGCACCTGCACGCCGCCCTGTGCGGATCCGTGCAACACGGTTTTCGTAAGGATCTCGTTGAGCAGCGGCTTTTCTTCCAGAACCCGCAGCGCGCGCCTGGCTTCACCGGGAGCGGAAAACTCGGGCTCCGCCAGCACGTTGGTTAGTCCGTCCAGTACAATGTCTCCCGAGATCATCGATTCTGAACTTGCCATCTCGCCCAGCACCGCGCGCTGAAAATCCTGCTCAAGCGCATTGAGGGGCGTGGGGTCGGATGACATGTCGTCGATGTTAATGCCGGTGTACAGGTCGTTGAAGCGGTCCGCAACGCTGGAAAGTTGCTCCTGCGAGACCGGCTCATCCAGGGTGATAAAGCGCTGCAGAATCTCGCCGCCCATCAGTACCAGCACCATCAGCACCTGGCGACCGCGCGCGGCGATCAATTCGATGTGTTTGAAGCGTGATTCTTCGGGTAAGGGGGCGGTGACCATCGATGCGGCGCGCGATTGGTGCGCCAGCACTGAAGCCGCCAGGCGCGTCCAGCCCTCCACGTCCTGCCGCATCTGGTAGAACTGGTGAGAAATGGTGCGACGGGTTGAGTCGGGTAAGTCGGTTTCCTGCACAATATTGCTGACGAACAGGCGGTAGCCGTCTTCGGTGGGTACGCGGCCGGCGGAAAGGTGCGGCTGGCGCAAGTAACCCATGTCAGTCAGGGTAGCCATCTCATTGCGCACCGTCGCTGAGCTCATGTCCAGATTGAATTCATCCACCACGTGCTTTGAGCCCACCGGCATAGCCGAGCGGACGTATTCGTGGATGACCAGGGAGAGCAGGAAGCGTTGGCGTTCAGTCAGTTCGTTCATATTCTTCAAAATTTAGCACTCAAAGCGTTCGAGTGCTAATTATCCGGCAATAATCATAACATGCCGGAAAATTGAAGTCAAGGAAGCCCGCGCAGTTCTAATAAATATTTTATACGCAGGCATGATTTGTGATAGTTCACGAATCAGCAGCGATTTTGAGCAATCGTGCAATATAATCTAAAGGAAAGCGCGCTAGCCTATGCACACGAAGATACTGGAATTTTCTAGACAGCTCCCCCAATGGTCGTTTCGCCTACTTCTGAGTGTGGCATTCGTCGGGCTATTCACTTTCATTCTCAAGAAAGTTGAATCTGACCTGCAGATACAGTTGATCGCTTTGCTCTACTTGCTGCCGGTATTGGGTAGCACCATGGCTTGGGGACTTACCTTTGGTATTATTGCCGGATTCCTCTCGTTTCTGGCGTTCAATTATTACTTCATTCGACCTTACTTTACCCTCTCTGTTCACCAGACCCAGGATCTCATCACACTGATAGTCTTCCTGATCGTCTCGATCGTGGTCAGTCAGTTGGTTGGCCAGGCACGAGTAGCAGAGCGCCTGGCGAAAAAACGCGAGTGGGAAACCCTGCGGCTCTACGAATTGAATTCCGCCATGGCAGGTTTGACCGAGGTCGATGCAATCTTGCAGACGGTTGCGCAGAAATTGATCGAGACTTTTCGTTTTCGGCAAGTGGTGATCTCAACCACCAGCGGGCTGGGTGGCGAGGCGGTTACCAGCCGCTTGCCGGCGGATGGCGATCTCAAGGAACCTTGTGACCTATCCTTGTTAATGTTCACCGCGCGCAACACAGAAGGCGAGATGCGCCTTTGGTTTGACCAGGGCGATCTTTCCCTTGAGGAGACCCGCTTGCTGGCGGCTTTCAGCAACCAGGCTGCCCTGGCGGTGGAACGTGCGCGGCTCTTCAAACAGGAGCAGCTGGCGCGCGTGCTGGAGGAAAGCGACCGGGTAAAGACCTCGTTGCTCAGTTCTGTTTCGCACGAGCTGCGTACGCCCCTCGCGGTGATCAAGGCGTCCTCTTCCAGCCTGCGCAGCGGTATGGTGGATTGGGATAGCGCTGCCAGGAACGAGCTGGTGGAGACCATCGACGAGGAAGCAGACGCCTTGAATCTACTGGTGGGTAACCTGTTGGATATGTCGCGCATCGAAGCGGGCGCATTGCA
>DJVD01000167.1 GCA_002440805.1 Chloroflexi bacterium UBA6265 | reverse complement strand
GGCGATAACTTCATCACCAATGGTGTTATTCGCCTAAGAGCCGACGAGGGAGAAATCATCCTGGCGCGCGTCGACACCGAGCGCACTGGAGCCACGTGGCTACTGGGCTCGTCGGTTCCAGGCATCCGGTCGGCCAGGCTCACGGAAGGTGACGCTGCCGAGGGAGGATTCCAGACCATGTCCTCCGCCACCGCATCCATCGACACCGACCAGGGCAAGGAAGATGGCCTTGCTGCTCGATATGCCTACCGCGTTGTGGGGGATAACCGGGTGGAATTCACTATCGCCATGGGAGATACCATTAAGCAGTACAGTGGCACGACCATTGTCGATAAGGATATCGAAGTATACGGACTCGCCTAGTCGCGAGCGCCAGCAGAAGGAGCACCAGCATGGGTATTTTCGATCGTATGTCTCGTCTCATTCGCGCCAATGTCAATGATGTGCTGGATCGAGCAGAAGATCCGGAAAAAATGATCGACCAAATCCTCCGCGATATGGATTCCAATATGCGCACTGCCCGCACCCAGGTGGCGGCAATGATTGCGCAGGAGAAGGAACTCGAAGCCGATCTCCAGGAGACCACACAGCTTGCCGCCGAGTGGGCGGCCAAAGCCAAGCGCGCGGTCGATGCCGGCAAGGACGACCTCGCCCGCGAGGCCCTGCGCCGCAAGCGCGATATGGACGAGAATGCTGCGGTGTACAGCAAGCAGCATGAGATCCAGTTGCAGACTGTCAGNNNCGCCAGAAACGGGCCCAGGCCACCAGGCAGGTCACGCAAATGGCCAGCACCGTTTCGCTGACACCCATGGATGCCAGTTCCGAGCTTGATCGCATGGAGCGCAAGATTCGGGCAACGGAATCCGAGGCGCTGGCGATTGGCGAGATGCAATCCAACACCTATGAGGATCAGTTCCGCGAACTCGATTACGACGTCGACATTGAAAAGGAACTCGAAGCCCTCAAGGGGGGAAGCAGCGGCATGCTGGAAGCCGGCCAGGCCGAAGACGCCACCGCGGCTGTGGACGAAACCGCGGTTCACGAAGGTGAAATCGTTTCGGAGAGCTAGGTTCGTCTCGTTTCGACGCCTCAATCCGTTTGAAGGAGGGCCCGCATGGCCATTCTCGATCTTATTCAATACACCGATGAGAGTTCGAACGATATCGTTCACCGCGTCCCGGAAAATGGCGCGGGAGAGTTTCGATTGGGTTCGCAATTGGTGGTTCGCGAGAGCCAGCGGGCCGTGTTCTTTCGCGATGGCAAGGCCCTCGATATGTTCGGCCCAGGCCGGCATACGCTCAGCACCAACAACATCCCCCTGCTTGGTGGGCTGATTGGCGGCTTGTTTGGCGGCGACTCGCCGTTTACGGCCGAAGTCTACTTCGTCAACATGCGCGAATTCACCAACATGAAGTGGGGCTCCACCCAGCCAGTCACCTTCCGGGATACAGACCTCGGCATGGTGCGGCTGCGTGCCTTTGGCACATACTCCATGCGCGTAAAGGATCCGCAGTTGCTGGTGAACCAGGTTGTGGGCGCTCGCGGCAGCTATTCTACTGCGCAAATCGAGGATTTCCTTCGCAGCGTGGTGATCCAGGAGTTCACGGATATCCTCGCTGATGTGCAAACATCCCTGCTGGATCTCCCCAGGATGACACGCGAGATGAGTGACGGTACGCGGGCAGCGTTGGCCGATGACTTCGCTCGCTACGGTTTCGAACTCACCAGCTTCCAGATCCAGGCAATTACACCTCCCGAAGAAGTGCAGGCGATGATCGACCAGCGATCGGGCATGTCGGCCATCGGGAACATGGACGAGTACATCAAGTACAAGACCGCCCAGGGTATTGCCGACGCCGCCAACAACCCCGGTACCGCCGGCGACGGAGCTGGCCTTGGCATGGGCATGGGCGCTGGCCTCGGAATGGCCGGAGCGATGTCAGGTGCCATGCGTGACGCGTTCAATCCGGCAAGTGGCAACCAGCAACAGGGCCAACAGCAAAACCAGGGCCAATCAACGCAACCAGTTCCGGCTGCTGAATCCACAGGCCCCACCAAGTTCTGCCCGGAATGCGGCGCCAGGATTCCAGCCGATGCGAAGTTCTGTCCGCAGTGCGGAGCCAAACAGCCTTAACGCCTGAAGGGGCGCCAGCGGCAACATTTCTGGAAAGACGGTCGGCGCTGCCGACCGTCTTTCTGCGCTGTTTTCCCTATGGTCCCGGGCTCGCTCACCTACAGTTCCGCGAAGCCGAAATCGTTGATAAATCAACCAAAATGGCGTATTATTAGGCGTTAGGCTCGCGTTTTCGGCCAGCTTTATTGGAGCCCCGCCTATGGATTCTCTCGGAATAGTTCGTATCGCCAGCATCGAAGATGAGATGCGGCAATCCTACCTCGATTATGCGATGAGCGTCATCATTCAGCGTGCCCTTCCGGACGCGCGTGATGGCCTCAAACCCGTTCACCGTCGTGTGCTGTATGCCATGAACGAAATGGGACTGCGCAGCAACACTCGCTATCGCAAGAGCGCCGGTATCGTTGGTGAGGTGATCAAAAGCTATCACCCCCACGGTGATCAGGCTGCCTACGATACGCTGGTGCGAATGGCGCAGGATTTCAGCCTTCGCTACCCCCTCGTGGATGGCCAGGGTAACTTCGG
>DJVD01000051.1:2932-7112 GCA_002440805.1 Chloroflexi bacterium UBA6265 | reverse complement strand
GCCTCGGGATGATCGGCATGCGCACCGTGCTGTTTATTGATGAGATTCATCGCTTCAACAAGTCACAGCAGGATGCGATATTGCCGTATGTTGAAGACGGCACCGTTATCCTGATCGGCGCCACAACCGAGAATCCGAGTTTCGAGGTGAACGCGCCGCTACTGAGCCGTAGCCGCGTAATCACGCTGCACTCGCTCACNNAGGATGTAGAGCGTGGACTCGGCAAGCTCAAAATCGAGATTGATGCCGACGCCCTCGACCTGCTGGCAAATCTTGCCAATGGCGATGCCCGCTTCGCCCTCAACACGCTCGAGTTCGCCGCCACCGGCGTTGGCGGCGATAAGCGCATCACCCACGAGCTCGTACAGGAAGCGGCGCAGCGCCGGGCGGCGACATACGACAAGGGTGGCGACGATCATTTCGATGCCATCAGCGCCCTCCACAAAACCCTGCGTGGTTCCGATGCCGATGCCGCCCTCTACTGGCTGGCACGCATGCTGGAGCGTGGCGACGACCCCTTGTACGTTGCCCGACGCCTGGTTCGATTTGCCAGCGAGGATGTTGGCCTGGCCGATCCTGCAGCGCTGGAGTTGGCCATTGCCGCCCAACAGGCGGTGCATTTCATCGGATTGCCAGAAGGCGCGCTGGCACTTGCCGAACTAACGGTCTATCTTGCGCTGGCGCCGAAATCGAACGCGCTATACGCCGCCTATAACCAGGTGCGGGAGGATGTTGCCAATACCCGCAACGATCCTGTGCCGATGCACCTGCGCAACGCCCCCACCGCTTTTATGCAGCGAGAGGGATTCGGCAAGGGCTACAAGTACGCCCACGATTTTGAAGGTGGCGTGATCGGCCAGGTGAACCTGCCCGAGAACCTCAAGGGCAAGCAGTACTACCAGCCAACTGACCGTGGGTTCGAAAAGGAACTCGAACGGCGCAAGCAACGTATCGCCGAGATCTACCGCCAGACGATGGAGAAGAATTCATGACAATCGTTGTTCCGATGAAGCGCAGCGAAGATCGCGCGCTCGATCAGCTGCGCACGGTGAGCATCGATCGCGATGTCAACGCATTCGCCGAGGGGTCGGCACTGATCAAGATGGGGATGACCCATGTACTCTGCACTGCATCGGTTGATGAACGCGTTCCCCGATGGATGCTGGGCAAAGGCAAGGGTTGGGTGACCGCCGAATACAGCATGCTGCCCCGCTCCACCAGTGAACGCACCGATCGCGAGGCGGTTCGCGGCAAGCAAGGCGGTCGCACCGTGGAGATTCAACGCCTGATTGGCCGGTCACTGCGCGCAGTTGTCGATATGGAAGCCCTTGGCGAACGTCAGATTTTGATTGACTGTGATGTGCTCCAGGCCGATGGCGGCACCCGCTGCGCCAGTATCACCGGAGCATTTGTTGCCCTGGCGATTGCCTGTGACGGGCTGGTGAAGCAAAAGAAGATTCGCAAGAACCCGTTGCGTGCTGCCGTTGCCGGTGTGAGCGTGGGTGTGGTGAAGGGCGTGCCAGTGCTCGATCTCGATTATCGCGAAGATTCCGGTGCAGATGTTGATGCCAACATCATCATGACCAGCACCGGCAAGTTCGTGGAACTTCAGTCGACCGCCGAGCAGAATCCGTTCTCGCCCGATACGTTGCAGCAATTGATCGCTCTTGGCCAGAAGGGCATTGCTGACCTGACTGAAATACAAGCGACCGTTCTCGGCAACGCATATCCGCGATGATCGCTCCTCGCGTCGCCCGGGCCTATCGCCGAACCACGACGGTCGCACCGGTGCGAATGCAACGTTTGTTGCTGCAAGACCTTTCGGTGCAGTAGATTCATGTCGGGAAAACCGGCTCTCTACAATTAGTGACGTGCTACCATCCACTCGCGCGCCCAGCCTGGCTGGGTGCTAAAATGACTGTAATCACGGGAGAATAACATCATGGCTGAGACCCCTACGGCATCATCGCAATTCACTGCGTTCTGGTTGTTTGCGCGCAAGGATTCCTGGCAGGACGCGGTCCATCCTGATTGGGATCAAGGCGTTGAGCAGTTCGCCGGAGTGCTTGCTGGCGTCGATCCGGAAGTGACCGTGCGAGGGGTATACAGCTGCATGGGCTTGCGCGCCGATGTTGATCTGATTATCTGGGTGCATGCACCGCGCCTTGATCAGTTGAGCCAACTCGCTGTCCACCTGGATCAAACCCTCATCGGCCGTTCACTCCGTCGTGTGGATGGCTATATCGGCACTGCTGGCATGAGCCAGTACGATCCGACGCATGGCCCGGCGTTCATCAAGGGGTTGCCGGCACGCCGGTACCTGAGCGTGTACCCGTTTACCAAAACGCCGGAGTGGTTCCTCATTCATTTCGAGGAACGCCGCACGATGATGATTGAGCACGGCAAGCTGGGCGCCGCATGGCCGAACCTGTTGACGAACACTGTCGAGAGCTTTGGAATTCAGGATCAGGAATTCATCGTTGCCCTGGAAGATGATGATCCGAAGGACATCGTCGACATGGTGAAAAAACTGCGCGACGCCGAAGTTCGCATTTACACCTCGGTCGACACTCCGATCTACCTGGGCGAGCGCATGTCCACCGAAGATGCCCTGGCAACCATCCGGGGCTAGGCCATACTCCAGTCTTCAAAACGCAGAACCCGGCCACAAGGGCCGGGTTTTGCGTTAGCTGCTCCATGTCTGGTGCATTACCCGAAACAGGAGTGAGTAAATTCTGCCGCGGCCGATAGCGACCTGTTCCTCAATCCATCATCTGGCGGCCAGGCGCCCCCTTGTAACCGGGAATCATCGCGAGCTTCTCGATCCGCTAATCCAATGTCACCGGGGCGGTTTCCCAGCTATCACCGAAGCCGCACACCCAGTTGAGCGCCTTGAGTCGCTGCTCCGAAATCCAGGAGATGTCATCACGAACCTCTTCCGGAAGCGATCCGTAGGGAACGCCGTCATCGGTGGCGAAATCTCCATCCCAAATGGGGATCAGGCCCGCCTCGGCCACTTCCGCCACCACTTCCGCCAGGTCTTCGGCAGTGACATCGGTGTTACTTCGCCAGTGCCACAGTTCCATACGCTCACGTTCGATCGCCAACTCTTCATCGCTGTGCAGGCGCACGCGCTTTTGCAGTAATCGCACCCGATCCCACGGACCTGGCGCCCACACGATGACCGCCGAGTTGTAGTCATCGTTATCGGGAATAGGCAGCTGCTCGGCGTTCACCACGCGCAACGCCCATGCGATCGCGCCGGCGGAATACATTGCCTCTTCCGACAGGAGCATCTGCTCTTCGCTGAGTTCGCCGATCGCGGTGTTCAACACTGCCAGTTCAGCGTCGGTGATCCAGTTGCTCAGTTCGGTCCGCGCCCACGTGGATAATTCAAACCGATCGGTTTCCTGGGAAAAGGCATCGGACTGGTCGTCCACCTCCATCATGCCGCGCTTGGCCACCGAGGTAAGGGCCACTGCCCTGCCAATGAGTTCCAGCACCGGCCATGGTTGGATATCGAGTTCGTCGTCCATCGTGTCAGTTCCCCTGGTCGTGCCTGAGTGAGGCCGTAATAATCGATCGCAACCAGTCGGCCTCATCGGCAGGTAGTTCCTGCTGCAGGTTGCGAGATCGTTTTGGCAGGGATTGCGCCAGCGTGTAGATACCCTTCTCGCGGACGAGATAGCCGTAATCTACCAATTCGCGACGAAGCGTTGCGTAATCCTCATTGAACGCGCCGAGCAGATCGTTCACTTCGCGCTCGGGATAGGCCCGCCCAGCTTCGAATTGCTCCAGCAAGTATTGCAGCACAATCACGCGCTGTTTGCGACCAGCGGGAATCGAAACGAGTTTGCCTTCCTTGAAAAAGTGGCGAAGTGTTTTGAAGCGATCGTCTTTTGGCTCATTCGCAGGCGGCTGGTCGGCTGATCGCACGGTGCTGAGTAACCGGGTATTGAGCGAGTACAGATGTCGCTGGGCGTCACGCTTTTCGTCCACGATACCGGCAGTGGTCAGTTTGCGCATGTGATGGCTAATGGTCGGTGCAGTCAGTCCGAGTTCGTCGGCAAGTTGCTTGCCGGTGCGCGGCTCGGTGGCGACGAGCCCGAGTATTCGCAGCCTCGTCTCGTCGGCAATGGTTTTCAGCAACATAACTTGCTGCTCAATGGTTGTCATCTCG
>DJVD01000051.1:2640-2927 GCA_002440805.1 Chloroflexi bacterium UBA6265 | reverse complement strand
GGCACCGCCTTGCCCTCGATCCGAATGGGACGGGGATATCCTTCGATAATCATCATAGTTAGATTATCATCTAACTACCACAATACGCTACAGTGGGGGGAGATCTGCTCCTACATGGCCACGGAGATTGAGATGGAAGAATTCACTCCTCCCCCGGTTGGCACGATCGTTTCGGCCGACATTACTTCGGACAACGCCGACGGTTTGCGCGACTTCTATTCCGCCGTGATGGGATGGAAGACGTCCCCCATGCCGATGGGCGATTACGATGATTACGTGATGATGAG
>DJVD01000051.1:233-2604 GCA_002440805.1 Chloroflexi bacterium UBA6265 | reverse complement strand
GTTCGCGAAAGCGGACCGGGATCGCGGTTTGCCGTTATTGAGGACCCCTCGGGAGCGAATGTGGCAATGATCGAGTTCCGGCAACCGTAGTTGTCGCGACGATTCAATTAAACAACGTGGATGTTGTGAACGCTGTGATGTCCAATTGCCCGGCATCGTTTCGTAACCACCCCGAAAGCATGGTGTCAAACGTCATTCGCTCATAGAATCAGGGAAGCCGGGACGTCGCTCGTGATGGATCGGGCGTCAGATTCGAGATGAGTGAATGCCATGCCAGGAATCGCGCCGAATGATCGTTCCCGCATGATCGGCCCGAATCAATGACCACTCCAATTGCCCCACCCCGGTTTTCCCTTCTCCTGATCATGGCAATCACCTCGGTGATTCCGCTCAACATGTTCGTCCCAAGCATGCCGATCATCGCGGAGGATTTTGGCGTCGACTACGGGGTGGTCAACATCGCGATTGGTGGATTCGCGATTGTATCTGCGATCACCCAGGTCATTGGTGGAGCGCTCTCGGATCGGTATGGCCGCAGGCCAGTAGCCCTTGGCTCCCTGGGCATTTTTACCGTTGCCTCCATCGGGTGTGTGCTGGCACCGAATGTGGAGCTATTCCTCGGATTCCGCATGTTACAAGGCGTCATTGCCGCGTGTCTGGCAGTGGCCCTCGCGGCCATCCGGGATTCATGGGCGGGGCCAGAGATGCGCTCTCGCATCGGCAACCTGTCATCGGCGTGGGCTATCGGACCAATGCTCGGCCCCACCGTGGGCGGAGTATTGGCCACAACGTTTGGCTGGCGCTCGATTTTTGTCCTGTTCGCAGCATTGGGATCATACGGATTCGCGATGGTGTATGCCACCTTTGCCGAGACGAATACAGACCGATCGCTCCGGCTCCTGCAACTGGATACGTATGCCAAGATCTCACGATCACGCCTGTTTTGGGCATATTCCGGGATGATGGCCCTCTCGATGGGAACCCTGTTCATCTTCCTCGGCGGCGCACCCGCCGTGGCGAAGGAAATGGGCAACCTTTCCAGTTCGGCTATCGGCATTTTCATCGGCCTGGTACCGGCTGGATTCATGCTTGGTAGTGCCATCACCGCGAGGACGTCCTCACGCGTTCCGGCGCACTACCTCATCCTCTCAGGTCGTGCATTGACCGCAGCAAGTATGGTGACAGGTTTGGTGCTCATGTACGCGGGAATCGACCATCCCCTCAGCTTCTTCCTTCCCTGTATAGCGATTGGCATGGGTAATGGCCTGACCCTTCCCTCGTCAAACGCCGGAGTGCTCACCATTGCTGGCAAAAACGCCGGGGCAGCACTGGGGCTGGCTTCCGCAATCACCATTTCCGGCGCAGCGTTTCTCTCGTTTGTCTCCGGATTTGTGATCCAGGACGGAGAAGCTCGCCAATCTACCCTGATGTTCATGCTTGTCGTTGCGTCTGCAGCCCTCCTGGTGGCGGTGATGATTTTCCAGGCCATGCAACTGAGCCAACGACTCGATGACCGTCTTTGAGGGCCCACGTGCCAGATGGTTGGCGTTACAGCCGTCGTGTATTGCACTAGCGCATCAAGCCAGCAACAGATCATCCGCCCTTCACCGTATCACCGATGCTGGCGCTATTCGGATTCGGTGCTATTCCCCAGTTGCGGGATCGAGCTACCCTGGAACGCCAGCAGGCCCGACTTGGCGTAGTGCTGTAACTTGGCGCGGCTATCCGTGATGTCGTTATTGCGCATGGTCAGCTGGCCAATCCGATCCTGCGGCGTGAAGCTGCCCTCCACTTTCTCCATGCTCAGGCGCTCCGGCGCATACGTGAGATTCGGTGAAACCGTACTGAGGATGGAGTAATCATTGCCACGTCGCAGGCCGATGGTCACCTCGCCGGTCACCAGTTTGGCAACCCAGCGCTGCAATGGCTCGCGCAGCATGATCGCCTGGGTATCGAACCAGCGTCCCTGATACAGCAATCGCCCAAGTCGTCGGCCCGAATCATGGTACTGATCGAGCGTATCCTCGTTGTGGATTCCACTCAACAGGCGCTCGTAGGCGATAAACAACAAGGCCATGCCGGGTGCCTCGTAGATACCGCGACTTTTCGCCTCAATGATCCGGTTCTCGATCTGGTCGCTCATGCCGAGACCGTGGCGGCCGCCGATGGCGTTTGCCTCCAGCATCAGTTCCACCTGGTCAGCGAACGATTTGCCGTTGATCTCTATAGGCCATCCTTCCTCGAAGCGGATGGTGACCTCCTCATAGCCGATCTCGGTCTCCGGTTTCCAAAACGGCACGCCCATGATCGGATTGACGATGGTGATGTTCTTGTCCAGATATTCGAGATCCTTGGCCTCGTGGGTGGCGCC
>DJVD01000051.1:0-212 GCA_002440805.1 Chloroflexi bacterium UBA6265 | reverse complement strand
GATATAGGCGCTCATTTCGGCGCGACCACCCAGCTCATCGATAAAGCGCTGGTCAAGCCATGGCTTGTAGATGCGCAGGTCGGGGTTCACCAACAGGCCATAGCGATAGAAACGCTCGATATCGTTGCCCTTGTACGTGCTGCCATCACCCCAGACATTTACACCGTCTTCCTTCATCGCGCCGACCAGCATGGTGCCCGTGACGGCGCGGC
>DJVD01000121.1:8384-15300 GCA_002440805.1 Chloroflexi bacterium UBA6265 | reverse complement strand
CAGGGTGTGAAGAACCGTTTGAGTTCGGGCTCGCCGAACACCGTATCGGCTACGTTACGGTTCCGGAGGAATTTGGAAAGGTACGCGCCAAAGAGCGATTTCGCCTTTTCGTTAAACAGGAGGATGTCGTAGCAGGGGTTGAGCACAACCACCGGGTGGTGAATGCTCGGTAAGGATGCCGACAACCATGCGGGTAAGGGCTGTTTTGATCGATCGCTGTTGAACCGGGGAACGCCAAGGCCCCGCAGGTAGATGTCCTGCTGTGGAGAGAGTCGAAGCGCAAGTGATACCTTGAGGAGAACAGCGTTGTTGAGGTTAGGATATCGGGCCTGTTCGATCTGTGAAATCACTGCGGTGGATACGCCAACCAATTCAGCGAGTTCGCTTTGCGTGAGGTGATTAACATGCCGGCGACGGCTCGGCAATTCCTGATAACTGGAAGCACTCGCCAGCTCGCGCCTGGACCTTACGAATCGCCCCAGCGCCTGAAGTTCCGGAGTTCCAAGTTGCACTTTTCCCTCCGCTGTTCCAATTGAAATAAGCCAACCATTTACTGGTAGATATTCTTTCTTTGATTCATCGTATCTCCAGCCTAAACTCACAAGAAGAGATTGACAAGAGCTATGGGAACGCCCTTGGCGATTTCAGCCCACAATGCCAAAGGCTGCATTTCGACATGCCGCTTGTGCACATTTGCGGGCTCACTGTGAGCCGAATTCTATTCGGTGAGCGGACTACCAGACCAGAACACCCACCCATATCTCCCCAGGTTTGGGTGGTTGTTCTGTTCTGGGTGAGTTATCAGCTCGCGGTCGGGTAGATGTTGCGGTTGATCTCAATCATTGCTTCCTTCAACGCGGTGGTGGCGTCTTCACTCGCTGCGGTGATCCGCAGGTGCTGGCGCAGGTTCGGATGGGGTGGCGCATAGACACTGATGCCTCGGTCAGCTAACTCCTGGACCACTTCTTCGCGCTCACCTCGCTCAATACGCGCAAGCAGCGCATTGCTCCAGCTGGGGTAGGGCACACTCACCAAACTCATTTTGCGCATTTCCCGGTACAGCTGACCCTTCAACCTGGCGACGTGTCGTTCCGCGGCAAAGGTATTGATGGCGCCATACGTCAGCACTTCGGCTTCGGTTTCTGGTGGCACGGGCGCAAGATGGCGAGCGATTTCGCCCTTGAAGGCGGAAGGGTGGATAATCCAGCCGAAATCGCGGGTTTGCCCTGGCATCTCGAAAGGGAATCGCTGAACAGAGATGACATTTCCCCATTCCGACACCAGGGGTGTCAGCCGCCGCATGCTAAAAGCCGCCAGGCGTTCATCTATCACCACGAGCGCAAAGTGCCTCGCAAGTTGCACGATCTCTTGTACGGTGGCAATCCGCCCGGATATCCCATTCGGACTGGAGAGAACCAGCGTTGCACGGGGATCCTGCTTGAGCAGTACATCCACGGGGATGCGGAAACCATTTAGCAACTGCACATCCTGGGCAATACCGTTGTATGGCGCGAGGGCTTCATCATCGGGCACCAGGCGGACGAAGCCACGCTGGTTGCGCCAGCGAATGATGGCGCGATGTGCCGCCTGCACACCATTGGTCGGCGACCACATATTGCGGGCAGATGGATATTGCAGGCCCAGCTGCGCCGAAGCGGCTGGATGGGAGAAAAGATGCCGGCTGGTCAACACTCGCCCGATTTCGATTAAGTCCGTCACTGGTTCATTCATCGGGCTCGACGCCGATTTGGCGTCATCAACCACAGGATAGGGCTGCAGCAGGTTCGCCATATCGTAGATGATGTTTGCGGCTGTCACTGCAGGTCGCTTTCGCGCACAGATTCTTCGGGTAGCATGCCAGCGATCGGGCGGAGCCCGGTGACGGCGATCTGGCCATCGCTCGAGAGTGAGAGGAGGCGAATCCCCCGGGTCACTGGCAATGCGACGTTGCGCACGGGCGTGTTGCCTTCGGTGGACCCCACCTCGTTGCCGAGATGGGCGTGGCCATGTAGCGCGAGCGTGGGCGAGAAATCGTCGATGGTGGTGCCGAGCAAAGCGTTGCCGAGCATCCAGTATTTCAACGGGGGCTCGTTACCAAGTGTGGAAACAGTGGGGGTAAAGTGGGTGAGCACCACCAGGTGATTGGGATCCTGCGCGCGGACATCAGTGAGCACCTTGCGCAAGCGGGCTGATTCTCGCCGGCTCTTGATCATCACGGCGCGGGTGAATCGCACACCCGGTCCAAACTCTTCGGCGCCAGGCCGGAACCCGCCGCCCGTGCCGGTTACGCCGGCAATACCCAGGGAACGTTGCTCATCAAGCTTCACAACCGCGCCGGTGCCATCAAGCACGCGAACGCCAACGCTTTTCAGGAGTTTCGTGAGCGCCGAGCGGCGCACGCTACGCCGATCATGGTTGCCAAACGTCACGAATACGGGGATCGTCACGCGTGCCAGCACCTGTGCCAATTGTTCCATCTCGGGAATGCGACCCATTTCGGTGAGATCACCGGCAATCAGCAGGACATCGGCATCATCCTGGATATCTTTTAGCGCCGCTTCCAGCGGTGAGAGATCCTGGTTGACGCGAATGTGCAGATCGGCGATGGCTGCAATCCGAATGGATGGTTGTGTCACGAACGTGTTTTCCTGAGTTTGGCTGGCATCATACAATCCTTAATCCTATCAGGCGGTGGCCCGCGCCGGGAGTGCCCCCTATACTTGCACACGAACGCGAACCGCGAGGCTGGCGTGTGCCCGGCCCACGAGATCGAGATACAAGCCCCATGATGAACAAGCGTGCAATGAAGTTTTGGCTTACGGCCTTCGCCGCCTGGCTGGTGGTGGTAGTCGTGGCGCAGCCTCTCGAGGTTCGCGGTGCCGAAACCGTTGTGAGCCCTGTTACTCCACCCGATGTCACCGCCGAAGCCATGTATGTGATGGATGCCACCAGCGGTATCCCCCTGTACAGCAAGAATCCGGATGAGCGGCGACCGATCGGCTCAGTGGTGAAGATCATGACCGCGCTGGTCGTGCTGAAGCATGTTGAAAACCCCGATACCACCAATGTTGTCATCGTCGAAGGCGATCCTGTGGAGCCTGGCTATTCAACGATGAACCTGCAGGTGGGCGACACACTGACCGTCACACAACTGCTCTATGGCCTGATGCTTCCTTCTGGCGGCGATGCGGCAAACGCCTTGTGTCGTTACGTGGGTGGCATCATCAGCGGCGTTGAGAACGCCAGCATCGCTTGTGAATCGTTCGTCAGCGAGATGAACGCATATGCGGCCGAACTTGGTTTGGATAACAGCCGCTTTACCAATCCCGATGGTCGCGATGCGGACAACGCATACTCCTCGGCCCAGGATGTGTATGTGATGACCGAGGCGATGACGAAGAACACCAAGCTGATGGGCATCATCCAGAACCCGGCCTATCGCTTCAATTCTGTTGGGCCGGAGAATCGCGAATACATCGCCGATTCCACGCTCGCACCGCACCTTACCAACGGCATTGTTGGCGGTAAAACCGGCAGTGAGGTGCAGGCCGGCGGCAACGTATCGGCTATTCGTGAGGTCAATGGCGGCACCAACCGCGTAATCATCGTGGTGATGGGCTCCAACCTCGCTTATGACGCGAATATGATGCCCACTACCGACACCCGTTGGGACGACGTTAACGCCATCATCGCCGCAATGGACAGCCAGTTCACCTGGACGGATCCTTCGCAGAACGGTGTGATTCCGGGCCTGAGCGAGCAGATGCTGGTTTGGGATGTCACCCTGCAAAGTCCTCCCGCGATCCCGGTGCCAAGCGGTGCCGGGGTGAACATCGCTTTCCAGATGCAGGTGGGTCCGGTGGTTGAGTCCGGTGAACCCGCAGGCACCCTCTATCTTTTTTACGGCGACACCCCGGTAGGCAACCTGCCGCTGTATCAGGCCAGCATCGGCTGGCAACAAAGGCAGGCAGCATAATGAGCGACGATTCCTTTAATGCGGAACAATTTGAGTTTGAGCAAGCCTCGACCGAACAGCCGAATCCCGATCAGGGCGAGCGCCTGCAGCGGGTGCTTTCGCAACGCGGCGTGGCCAGCCGGCGGGCATCCGAACTTCTGATTACGGAAGGCCGGGTGAAAGTAAATGGCGAAGTAGTGACCGAGCTCGGCACCCGCGTCCACCCGGTAAAAGACAGAATCACCGTAGATGGCAAGACGATCGGTCGGCCCAAGCCGCGGTACCTGGTGTTGAACAAGCCGCCCGGATTTATCACCACTACGAACGATGAGCGCAGCCGCTGGACGGTGATGGACCTCATCGATGTGCCGGAGCGCGTGTATCCGATCGGCCGGCTCGATCGCGAAACGCAGGGACTGCTGCTGTTCACGAACGATGGCGAAGTGGCCAACCGGGTAATGCACCCGCGTTATCGCCTTTCCAAGGAATATCACGTTGTTACCACGCAGCGCCCCAGCGATCACCAGTTGCATGAGCTTCGCCAGGGAATTTTGATTGACGAGGCACTCGTGGTTCCGGATGAAGTCCGCCTGATGAGGGAAACCGCAGAGGGCATCATCATCCGCCTGGTGCTGCACGAGGGCATGTTCCACGTTGTACGCCGGATGATGGACAAGGTGAATATCGACGTGGCCAAGCTGCGTCGACATCGCATTGGCCCGATTTCGGTTTCCGGAATTCCACTTGGCGCATGGCGCGATCTCACTCCTGGTGAATTGGAGCAACTGTTCCAGGCCGTGGGCATGAGCCGGGAAGAGGCCGACAAGGCCAATGCTCGCCGGCCAATGCAACTTGAACCGATTGGTGGCTATTCGCCGCCACCGAAGATTCGACATCCCAAGCGCTATGAGGAAGTGAACCGCTTCAACGAGAAACAGGGCCAGGGAAGTTCCGGCCCGAAATTGCGCATATCGGCCAAGCCAGGACGCGATGGCGATCCACGTGAGGGCGCAGGCTTTGGCAAACGCACCTCGCTTTCCCCCACCAGGAGAACCAGCAATGCCACATCTCGACCATCGCAAGGTAATCGCAATCGACGGACCGGCGGCAGCCGGTAAAACCACCGTCGCGCGCGAGCTGGCGGATTCGCTGGGGATTCTCCTCTTTGATACCGGTGCGCTCTATCGCTGCATCACACTAAAGGCGATCCGCAAGGGCGCCGATCTTGAAGATGAAAAAGCGCTGGCCAAGATCGCCCGGAAAGCCAAAATCAAGCTGAAACCCGCGAGCGTGGAGGATGGCCGCGCTGCCGATGTGCTGCTGGATGGTGAGGATGTCACCTGGAGCATTCGCCAGCCGGAAGTGGATGCGAACGTGAGCAAGGTAGCCGCATACGCAACGGTGCGCGAGGCACTTCTGAGCGTGCAACGTGAGAACGCCGATGGCAGCGCCGTTGTCATGGTAGGCCGCGATATCGGCACAGTGGTTACGCCCAATGCCGGCACAAAGATCTACCTCGATGCCACTGCCGAGGAGCGGGCGCGACGTCGCTACCAGGATATGCGTCGCCAGGGAGAATCAATGGATTACATTTCCGTGCTCGATGAGCTTCGGGAACGCGACTTCAAGGATTCCACCCGCCTTGTCGCGCCACTGAAGGCTGCCGACGATGCGATCCGGATCAAGACCGATGGCCTGGCGGTGGATGAGATTGTGGGCCAGATCGAACGCATTGTCCTTGAGCGATGGGCGAAATTGTCATGAATGAGCACGCCGAGTTGATGAAGGGCACCGTGCGGCCGGTAGCATTCCAGGTGCTAACCCGGGCCGTGGCGCTATTGTGCCGGATCCTCTTTGGGCTGCGAAGCACCGGCCGGGAGAATATCCCCAGGGAGGGCGGGTTTATTTTGGTTGGCAACCACCTGCACAACCTCGATCCGGTGTTTATGCTCACCTCCAGCCCGCGGCCAATCTTTTTCATGGCGAAACAGGAGTTGTTTGAGGTTCCGGTAATCAAGCAGGTCATCACCTGGGTCGGCGCGTTCCCGGTGAACCGTGGCAAACCAGATCGCACAGCGATTCGTCACGGTCAGCAGGTATTGAAGTCTGGCCTTGGCCTGGGAATTTATCCTGAAGGCACGCGCAGTTTGAGTCGGCACATGGAGAAGGGTTTGCCCGGCGCGGGCTTGTTCGCTACGGGCGGCGACTATCCAATTGTGCCGTGCGCCATCACGGGCAGCGAGCGAGTGCCGTTCAACGGAGCCAAGGGCAAGGGCAACCTGCCGCACCGTGATCCCGGTCACAAGGGTGTGCTGGTGCATTTTGGTGAGCCGTTTCGGCTGCCGGATGAGATCGATGGCAAGAAGGTGAACGCCGCCGCCGCGACCGAATACATGATGCGCAAGGTCGCCGAGTTGCTGCCGTCGGAGTATCGCGGCGTTTACGGGGATGCACCGAAGCTATAGCAGGCGAGCGTAAACGTAGCCAGACCCTGGCGTAGAATTGTTGCAGTGTCGTCTGGTGAGTTCCTTCCTTTGCGGGAGTGGCGGTGAAAGGCAACATCTTCTCATGACAAAGATCAATGCAGGCATCGTCATCCCTCGCGATAGTCGCGGCTCTGCCGGACTCCTCGCAGCTGTCCAGCAGGCGGAATCCCGTGGCGTTGACCAGGTTTGGTCCACCGTGGGCGGTGCCTCCCACGATCCAGTGACGGCGTTTGCGGCTGCGGCAGCAACGACCGGCCGCATAAGGCTTGGAACGGCTGTTGTTCCCGTTTATCCCATTCATCCTATTGCGCTTGCATCCCAGGCGTTGGCATTGGAAGGGTTGGCTCCGGGCCGGATTCGGCTTGGAATCGGCACCAGTCACAGGCCGAACATCGAGGATCGATTCGGTATCCCGATGGTGCGACCGCTCTCATACCTGCGGGAATATCTCACTGTGCTTCGTCAGCTCTTGTGG
>DJVD01000121.1:1960-8369 GCA_002440805.1 Chloroflexi bacterium UBA6265 | reverse complement strand
CTTCGAAAACACCGCTGCCGATCTCCGCGCTTCGCAAGAACGCGTTTGAACTCGCCGGAGAATTGAGCGACGGTGCTATCACCTGGATCACCCCGGTTCATTACATCCTCAGTACCGGTATTCCGGCCCTGGAGCGCGGAGCCGAAAAGGCTGGCAGGACCAGCCGTCCGCCGGTGATCGCCCATGTGCCCGTAGCGGTGACGGAAAATCGCGCCGCCGCCCGGGAAGCGTTTCGGGCGCAGTTTCCGGTGTATAGCAAGCTGCCGTTCTACGCCAACATGTTTGCCGATGCCGGGTATCCCGTGACATCGCAGGGTGAAATGAGTGACGACCTGGTGGATGAACTGGCAGTTTCGGGGAGTGCGAAGCAGATTCGGGAACGACTCCTGAAGCTCCACGACCAGGGCATTGATGAACTGATCATCTCGCCGGTGGCTGTGAAAAACAGCGATGACGAACTGGCGGAACTCTCCGAAATCCTGACAAACAATTCCTGACGTTAGGCAGCCTGCAAAGCGTTTTCGGCTACTGGGGGTGAATGGGCAATATTCGAGGTTCCGCATTCAAGCCCACGTCGGCAATGGAAGCCCTCAATGTGCCTGCGGTTGGTCAGGAATTCTGGTTCTCGTTCCCGGCAGGACCGTTGCGGGTTGGCGCGCTGCGGGTTCGCTCCTCGCGACGGGCATCGCCCTTTTCGGCACTGTTGTCGTCGTCGATATAACCTGATGGACCGGTATCGCCGCCGAAATCCCCACCAAAATCCCAGCTTTTCGAACTCCTCCTGCTCTTCCTTGCTCAGGTCATTCCATTGTTTTGGCATAGTGTGCTCCTCATCAGGTGTTACCACCCGTGTGAGCGCAAGGTGCGCAAATGAGGACTTCGCGAGTCCTGTTCCAGGGCCGCCCTGGTTCGCACTGGCACGATCATTGCAGGGTGAAAGCGGACGGGGCGTGAGACCGCGAGAATACGCGAGAATAAAAGACGCCCGCACGCGATGACATACCGGAGAACTGTTCATGAAACGAACCATATTCCTCATCCTCGCCATGCTGCTGATCGCAGCCGGGAGCGCCGCTCCTTTGACGGCCAAGGATCACAAACCCGATAAGGATGAGAAGGAAGAGAGGAAAATCACGGCCGAAGCGTGCAAGAAGAACGGCTGGAAGACCCTGACCACTGAGGATCGTGCCGATGACGAGGATCCCCAGGCCTTCAAAAACCAGGGCCAATGCATGAAGTACGTCAAGGACGGCGGCGATCTGATTCGCATCGATCCGGAAGGGACGCTTGCGTTGACTTCGAGTGATGATGACGAGGATGCTTCGGATGAGGACGATACTGCCAACGATGACGATAATGGCGGCGTTGTCCTGACCGTAACCAGCGACGCCAGCCAGACGACTTCCAAGGACCAGCCCAGCGAAACCAGCCTCGTGATTGTGGGGGGCACCGAGCCCTGGAACGGATACCTTCAGGGCACCGGCTTCACCCCTGGCGAGGAACTCACCAGCGTCACCTTCGCCAGCGAGCGGGAAACGCTCACGCTCAACTCGCCGGTGGGTACCGTCGTCGGCGACGATGGCAGTTTTAAGACCGAGACCATCATTTACTGGTGTAGCGAGTATCACGGGTATGATGAAGCCTCGGGCATCGTTACCGTCGAAGATTCTGCTGGCAAGAGCTACAGCCAAACGTTCGATATGGCCACGCACTGCGAACCGGCCGCGTAATCTCTTCGATTGGCAATAACTGAGTGCAGGCAATGGGCCCGGATCCCGAATCCGGGCTCATTTGCTGTCGTCGGCTCATTGAGCGCAAGTCAGGAGTAGTCACCTTCGGCTGACGGATGCAGATGAGATTGCCGTCGGGATCTTCAAGGCAGAACACCACGGAACTGCCGATATCCTGAAAATCGGTTACCGCGTGCGATAGCGGGTTGGCATGGGAGTGAGCATCGACGATATCCGCGGCCGTGAACATGACCCTTGGGCCGGTGCCACGCGCTGAGGCCGCTTTGGGATGGGCATCGAGGATGATATTGGTGGGTGAATCGAGAGGAAGAGCGAAAAAGAGCCCCCTATGCGACGCGGCCCGCATCGGTACATCCAGCCGTTGTGAATACCACCTAATGGCCCGGTCCATATCGGTTACATGAATAAACACAGCGTCAGGTGCCTGGTTTATAACCATCAAATCCTCATCAGTACGTTCGAATCGGCCGGGGACATTTTCCAGGTGCTCCTGTGCGCACGGGACGGATCAGTTCGTGGGGCATCGCTGGGGGAATGTATCCTCATGATCCCGCCTGCGCCTGGCCCACTCCCGTCGACGACAAACCTCTGCGTTTTCGGTGAACACGCACAGGGGCCACTGGCAGGACATGCTATCTGGCTCCCCGGCCCGCCGTGTAATGCTGGTGTAATGGCCGCCTGTCAGGATAGAGGCACGATCAACCATTTGGGTTTGGATCGGTCCTACCTGGGAGGAGCCTTTCCCCTCAGGAGCACACTACGGGAGGTATGGAAATGTCTCGAGCTAAATCCCTGGTTTCGGCTGGTCTCCTTGCTGCCACTTTGGCCCTGGCCAGCATCGGTGGGGCAAGTGCAGATACGACCCTTGAGCCAAACATCAACAACGGCAATGGCCCGAAGACGGAGAACTGCCAGGGCGTTCATTCCGCCCTGTGGACCGGCAATGGATCTGTGATTCGCTATCAGGCCGAGTGGGGCCAGAGGTCAGATCTGGTTCACATTTTCCTTGACTCGACGTGCTGAGATCGGCGTTGCAACCAGCATGTTGCTGATGCTTGACCAAAGCGCAGATAGCCCTCTATCGTCCCCAGCGATGGAGGGCCATCTTTGGCGTATTGATGAAGCGAAGGTGCCGGTGGCCGATCCTCTGCCTCTTTAGCGCTGGAGCAGGGGATTCGTTCGGGATTCCTCGCGGGCCAGCAATCAGGCAGCGCGTTCACGGGCGATACCAGCGCCCACGACCATCAGGATGATCGCCGGGATAACGATCATGAGCGCAACCGGCCCGGCGGCGTTACCACTGCCGGTCTTGGGCAGGCCGGTGACGGGCGGTGGCGTAGTGACTGCAGGCGCCGGGGCGTCACCGGGCGACGTGGTGGGCTGCACGGACGGTTGCACGGTGGGTTGGATGGTTGCCGTTGGCTCCACTGTCGGTGAGATCGTGGGACTGACCGTTGGTTCCCCCGTTGGATCAATGGTTGGGATTGGGGTCGGTCCTGCGGGTTCGGTGGGGCAAGGGATGTCTTCGTCCGTGAATGTGAACTCGCTCGCCGCACCGGGATCCAGCACGAACCCGGATTCGGCTGTAAACGTGATCGTTCGGGCGCCCGCGGCCCAATTGGTATCACTGGCCAGCACCACATGGAGCGGCTGCTCCGGGATCATGATCGTATCGTTGTTTGGACCGCACAGCGCGGTTTGCACCGGTTCTACCGGGACAATACCGCAGGGTTCGGCTGCATCGGTGAAGGTATAGGTGAGGGGCACTGCCGGATCGAGCGTATATCCCTCGGCTGGGGTGAACACCACCGTGAATGTGCCACCATCCCAGGTCGGATCGGCATTGACAACTACCGCAATGGATTGCTCCGGGATCGTGACGATATCGTTATCTGGTCCGCACACTTCCTCGACGGTCGGAGGCACGATGGAGCACGGGGAGTTGACATCCTCAAACCGGTACGAGGTTTGCGTTCCGATCGGGAAAACATATCCCGGCTGCGGGAAGAACTGCACGTTAAAGAAGCCGCCGCTCCAGCCGATATCCGGGAGCACGTCGACGCCAGCGGGTTGCGGTGGCAGGTTGATGACGTCGTTGTTCGGCCCGCAGGCGAGGAGTTGGGACGGCGGGTTTGGGGTGACCTCAAACGGGGTTACCGGCAACGAGCAGGGGAGAGTTTGCACATGCGTGTAGACAGCGTCGTCCCTTCCGTTGAAATCCGGCACCGTCACCGTATTCGTGATGGTCAGAGTGTTGGTGTCGGAGCACTCAGCGATGTCGCCGGTCGTCAGCACCAGCGTTAGCGTTACCGTGACAGGTACTCCAGGCATCGCAATCACCACCGGGCCAACCGGGGCGGAAGCGGAGGAGAGAGTGGTGAGCTGGGAAGTGAATGTGGCTGGCTGATCGGTGGGATCGAGGGTGACAGTGACGTTTTGTGAGATGACCATCCCCACCTGGGCATCAGTGATTGGGCCGATGACGCTCAATCCAATTCCGACTGCGGCGGCGGCGGAGCCCTGCGAAAGCAAAATCGAAAGCAAGACCAGAACGGGAACTATCAACGTACGCTTGATCGACCGCATAGTGGTGCTCCCTCTATTCAGTTTTCTGCGAAAATTCGAGCCTTATGTCATCACAGGCTAGAACCTGTAATGAGCAATGTCAACTGGTTTTCCACCCTTACCCCGCGACTCAACGGTGGCGGTTTCGGCCTCCGCTTTTCGGTCGAACACCGGCTCCCCGCTGCGCATCGGCGGATGGTGGTGAGGTAATGTACATCAACACACAAAGCTTATTCGCCCGCCGCGTCGAAGATTTGTTGGCAATCATCCTCGCAATACGTTGGGAGGATAAAGGGCCGTTTGTTGATACGCATGCCAGTATTGAGTGGAAGCGTGGACGGAGAAGACCAGGGAGCCATGGCCGGAACCGGGATAAGAGAATGAGCATTCGATCACTCCGCGGATCATCGATGCCGGATGAAGGTAACGGACCTTGGGCGTGGGTTCTATAACGCGCCAGGTGCTACACTATTGGATGAAAAATCGAAGAGCACAGGCGTTGATGGAAACAGCGCCCGCTGGTGGAATCGCACAGCTAATCCGGGATGGTGAGAGCCGGATCGCACAGCCACAACGCGGGAGATCATTCCGGAGCCGCTGGCCCAACGCGCAACGCAATTAAGGCCAGCCGGGATTCCGATCCGTTATTCGGCACACAAGTGGGCCGCCGCAATGCCGGTGGTCAATTGAGGTGGTACCGCGGGTTCGCTCGTCCTCTTTTATGGGGGCGGGCGTTTTCTGTTTTCCGAGGGAAACAGTATCTCCCGGCGAAGCCGGTCCAGTTCGTCCCCGCAACAATCAATCGGTGTAGGCCCGTCCTTCGTAGCGAAGCGGAGAATCGGGCGGGTTCCCGAAACCCACCCCGCCCGATGCCCGACTGCGGTCGGTCAGGACGGGGCTACTAACCCGGCCACACGTCACGTTCCTGAGGAGCACCACCACATAATGACCGATACCAAACAGGCACCAGCCAAAACCACCACATTTAGCCCTGTTCCCGCCAAGGTCGATTTTCCGGCTCTTGAGCGAGAGATCATCCAGTTTTGGAACGATACCCAGGTGGAGGCTGCCTATCTTTCCCGCAACGATGGCGCGGCGGAGACCTTCAGTTTCATCGATGGCCCTATCACCGCCAACAATCCGATGGGTGTGCACCATGCCTGGGGTCGCAGCTACAAGGATCTCTTCCAGCGGTACAACAACATGCTCGGCAAGGAACAGCGCTTCCAAAATGGCTTCGATTGCCAGGGCCTGTGGGTGGAAGTGGAGGTCGAGAAGGAACTCGGCCTGAAGAACAAGCGCGAAATCGAAGAGTACGGTATTGCGAACTTCGTCGAGCGCTGCAAGCAGCGCGTGCTCACCTATGCCGCACGCATCACGGAGCAGAACAAACGTCTCGGTTATTTCATGGATTGGGACAACAGCTATTACACGATGTCGGATGAGAACAATTACACCATCTGGCACTTCCTTAAGACCTGTCACGATCGCAATTGGATCTACAAGGGCCACGATGTCATGCCCTGGTGCCCGCGTTGTGGCACCGGACTGAGTGAGCACGAGATCGTCACCGAGGGCTACCAGCAGCGCACCCACCTGGCGGTGTTCGTGGAGTTCCCGCTGAAGGACGACGATGCCAGCCTGATGGTGTGGACGACCACGCCATGGACCCTCACCGTCAACACCATGGCCAGCGTCAACCCGGAACTGGAATACAGCCTGGTTGCCCAGAACGGCAAGCAGTACTGGGTGGCCACCGATGCCATTCGCAACGCCATTCGCGGCGAGCATGAGGTGATGCGCACCTGCAAGGGTGCCGACCTCGTGGGCAAGCGCTATCACGGCCCGTTTGACGATCTGCCTGCCGTGGCGGAACTCGATCGCCACGTCATCGCCTGGAAGGATGTCAGCCCGGAAGAGGGTACCGGCATCGTCCACAGCGCCCCTGGAGCCGGTAAGGAAGACTTTGCGCTCGGCAACGAGCACGGCCTGCCCGCTATCGCCCCGATTGATGAGTTCGGCAATTTCCTGCCGGATTTCGGTTTTCTTACCGGTCGCAATGCCGCTGAAGCCGCCAGGGATATCGAGAAGTA
>DJVD01000121.1:0-1886 GCA_002440805.1 Chloroflexi bacterium UBA6265 | reverse complement strand
TGGAGAACATGCACGACTGGATGATCTCCAAGAAGCGCTATTGGGGCCTGGCCTTGCCCATCTTCGATTGCGAGGAGTGTGGTCACTTCGAAGTGATCGGCAGCGAACACGAGCTGAAGGAGCGTGCAGTCGCCGGTTGGGACGAGTTCGAGGGGCACACTCCGCACCGACCGTACCTCGATAGCATCGAAATCGAGTGCAGCAAGTGCAATAGCCGCGTCAAGCGCGTGAAGGATGTCGGCAACCCGTGGCTGGATGCCGGGATCGTCGCCATGAGCACGCTGAACTATCGCAACGACAAGGAATATTGGGAGAAGTGGTATCCGGCCGATCTGATCACCGAGAGCTTCCCGGGTCAGTTCCGCAACTGGTTCTATGCCCTCATTGCCGAGAGCGTCGCGCTCACCGGCGTGAACCCGTTCAAGAACATCTTCACCTATGCCCTCATGCGCGATGAGCACGGCGAGGAAATGCACAAGAGCAAGGGCAATGCCATCTGGTTCGACGATGCCGCCGAAGAGATCGGCGTGGATGTGATGCGCTGGCTCTTCGCCACCGTCAATCCGAGCGTCAACATGAACTTCGGCCCACATGTGGCCGATGAGGTGCGCCGTCGCTTCATCCTGCCGCTGTGGAACAGCTACAGCTTCTTTGTCACGTACAGCAACCTCGATGGCTGGACACCGCCCGCGACGCCGACACCATTGGGCGAGCGTACGCTGCTCGATCGCTGGATCCTCAGCCAGTCGCACAGCCTGGTGAAGCTGGTGCGAGAGAAGATGGATGCCTACGATCCCACCGCCGCCGCACGCGCCATTGAAAACTTCGTGGTGGAGGAATTGAGCAACTGGTACATCCGCCGTAATCGCCGTCGCTTCTGGAAGCCGGAAAGCGACGCGGACAAGAGCGCTGCCTACGAGACATTGCACGAGGCGTTGGTCACTGTCAGCCAACTGGTGGCGCCGATCATGCCGTTCCTGGCCGATGCCATGTACCGCAACCTGATTGTCTCCCTGAACCCGGATGCTGCCCGTTCGGTACATCTCACCGATTTTCCGGTCGCCGATGAATCGCTGATCGATCCGGAACTCAGCCGCGCCATGGCCGCGGTGCTGGACGTGGTGAAGCTTGGTCGTGCCGCCCGCAGTGAGGCCAACATCAAGGTTCGCCAACCCCTGCCGGCGATCCTCGTGCATACACCCGATCCGGCGGATGCCGAGGCCGTAGTACGCCTGAAGGATCAGATCCTGGACGAACTGAACGTCAAGGATGTGCGCGCTATCACCGAGTTGGGCAACGTGCTCAGCTATGAGGTGAAGCCGAACCTGCCGTTGCTTGGTCCGAAGTATGGCAAGCAGCTCGGCGCGTTGCGCCAGGCGATCGCCGCGCAGGATCCTGCCACGGTGGCGCATGCCGTCAATGTTGGCTGGAACCTGGAGCTGACGCTCGCGGATGGTAGTGCCGTCAGCCTTGAGCCGAGTGAGATCCTGGTCAGCATGCGTAAGAACGAGGGTTATGCCGCCGCCCAAAGCGATGCCGCCACGGTCGTGCTCGATACCGAGCTGACACCGGCACTGATCGCCGAAGGCAAGGCCCGCGATGTGGTTCGTGCCCTGCAGGACCTGCGAAAACAATTGGAACTGAATATCGACGATCGCATTGTCGTGCGGTACCAGGTGGCAGGGGAACTGGCGGAAGCTATCGCCGCCCACCGAGACTGGATTGCCGCCGAGGTGTTGGCCAACTCGCTCGAGCCTGCCGACGATCTTGCCAATGGCACCGAGGTATCCATCAGCGGCGAAACCGTGAAGATCGACATCACCGTCGCCACCTAAAGAGTTGCCTGGATGTTGGCCCGGATTTTATATCCGGGCTCGCAACCTGGA
>DJVD01000149.1 GCA_002440805.1 Chloroflexi bacterium UBA6265 | reverse complement strand
AGCGCATGCGGGAATCGGTAGGTCGAATACATCCGCTGTCCCATGGAGACCATATCCCCAGGCAGCAGCAATTCATGGCGTTGCAGCAGTACAGCTTCGATCCGGTCGAGGAGTGTTTCTTCATCCATGTGCAGCACCGTCGCCATGATCTCGGGCAGGATCGATTCACCCATCGCGGCGGCTACTTCCAGCATGAGTTTTTCTTGAACGCCAACATGGGCAAGGCGTTGGGCAAACAGGGTCGAAATCGCGGGTGAAAGCCCTGCTGGTACCTGTTCCGGTTCGAACCGCCACCCACGTTCATGGGGGAGGCGTACCAGGCCTCCACTTTCACGCAGGTGTCGAATCAGTTCCAGGGTTAACATCGGTTGCCCGGATGTGCGTGGATAAAGCCACTGCACAAGGGCATCTTCGTTCTCTTTACCCGGTACAGGTAACGACCCCACAAGGCCGCGGATAAACGATGTGCCCTGATCGGGTTGCAACGTTTCGCCCATATGGATCTGCTGCACGGCCAGGTTGTTGGCGGTGGTTTTGAGAAATTGTGCCAACGGATGTGGCGATGCATCGTCTTGCCGGAAGAGTTCGTTGCTGCGATAGGTGCCCAGCACAAGCAACTGGGTATCGGAACGCTTGCCAAGGTGATGCACCAGATGGTGGAGCAGCGCAATTGTCAGGTCGCTGGCCCAGTGGATATCTTCCAGCACCATAACAATGGGCCATGTTCTTGCCATGCTGATAAGGAGATTGGCGTATTCGTCCCATCGGCCAAATGATTCCGATTGTCCGCGCAGGTCCTCTACCGAATTGAGGGCAGCGGTGCGGATGGCCTCGCTGTCCTCCGCCATAGTGCGGATCACCCGTTCGGAAATCAGCACGCCGCCAAGCTGGGGGATCGATTGCACCACCCGTTGTCGTAACGAGTCGGTAAGCGTCGGCCGGTTGGGATAGAGTCCGGGCAGGGTAAGGGTTGGCGGTGGCGGCACCAACATGCGATCGGTGGCATGCCGCACCGAAAGATAGGGTTCGACTGGCGTTGCCCAGCTATGCGCTTCCCCCCAGGTGACCATGACCTTTGACGTAGATGCCGCGATCACATCGCACACATGGCGGGCGATCGTGGTTTTACCGATACCGGAATCGCCTCCAAGGAGCACGAATTGTGGCCTGCCATTTTCGGCAATCTCCCAGGCATCCAGGATTTGTCGGACGATCGGCTCACGTCCCTGTGGAACGTAACCGGGTGTGGACTCGATTGGGACGGCGGCTTCTTTGCGCGATCGCGTTTCATTCCACGCTTCCGCCAATGCGCGACGTTCAGATGGATCAAGTTCAAGGGCATCGCAAAGCGAACGTAATCCTGGACGGTGAGGAAGAACCCAGTTACGGGCAGACGCCACTCTTCGCTCATAGTTGGTGATCGATCGGGGTGAAAGCGGGTCGCCCTTGGTGGCGCTGGCAAGACCTTCCTGGGTCATCCCGCGTTGGGTACGCAGGCGGGTC
Organism: Chloroflexi bacterium UBA6265; assembly: GCA_002440805.1. Taxonomy (GTDB): domain Bacteria; phylum Chloroflexota; class Chloroflexia; order Thermomicrobiales; family UBA6265; genus UBA6265. The sequence continues at coordinate 6,312 of DJVD01000149.1, read as the reverse complement.
AGTAATTCTCCGAATGGCGATTTTCCGGCCGCGGGTGCCCGTTGCGCGGAGGTCACGGAAGATCCCATCGCGAAAGCGACCGGAGGGTTCGCGGTACTATGCAGTTGCCGCAGCGCACGCGCGGCTGGGAAAGGCTCTGCTGTTGATCCATACGACTAAAGATACTTCACCTGTTGAAGTGCGTTCGGCGCCGGAAGGTATCCGTTTGGTACCGTGTGTAGGGGAAATTGGAACCAAAGTTGCTAGTAAGCTTCGGGGACATTGCGGCCCCGTACTGCCATCATATCTGGTAGAGGCGCGGGCTCGTACACGATGATATCGATTCACTTGGTCCCCCAGCTTGGGTGACTCGATATCACAACTGTACGAGACCCGCTTCTTTTGCTCTGTTGAGCAGGAGCTTCCCGGAAGAATTCCCCCGCAGGTACATTTCCTTGATCGCCGGATTCTGAATCTGGTTGGCCCGTTCCAAAAAGAACCGGGCGCCTTCGTTGAGGGTGATGTTCATCAACCGATCATTTCCCAGCACTTCGTACGCACGTACCAGGGAATACATCACCAGCAACGGATCTTCCAACGCTCGCGGGTCATTCTTTCGCCACCACGATTGCATCGCATCCAGGCTCGATTCCACATCCTGCCCCTGGCCAATCGATGCCCGCAGGATCCCGGCAAGATCATCGCCTGACATGGCAGTGAGTCCAGATTCCCGGCGGGTAGCCAAGGCCCGTTGATAGAGGGCCTTGGCCGAATCGTAATCTTTTGCGGCTTCGTAGGTCATGCCGTGGTAGAGGAAGAGGAACGCTTGCAACCGCGGAGTTTGCAATTCCTTCATCTCCCGTTGCAATTGATCGAGATCGGCGAAAGCCGTGTCCAGGAACCCCAACCGGGTGTGGCAGAGGGCGATGTTCATGCGGCAAAGGATGATGCCACGCATTTCGCCAGTAAACGTGAAGGTGGTGAGTGAGCGCGAATAGAGGTCAATCGCGTCCTTCAGTCGCCCCAGCTCAACCATGGCGTTACCCTCGGCCAGGAGCGCTTCGGCTCCCAGTCCATCCCGGGCGGCCCCCGGTGCAGCGGCCCACGCTGCCTGGGCGTGGCGGATGGCAGCATCCAGCCTGCCCGTGCGGCACGCTACGTGGCTCAGCATGGACTGGCTGGCGCTGACGCGATCCTTGCGGCCTATCTGCTCGTAGGATTGGATAGCGCGGCTCCAGGCGTCTGTGGCGTCATCCAGCTCACCGATGTCATAGGCCACCAGCGCCACGACTTCGCTCGCATCGGCTTCCAGCGCGATATCACCCTGACGTTGGGCATGAGCGATGGCATCGTAACCAATGCTGCGCGCCTCCAGCAGCGTGCCCATACTTCGGAGCACGTGGGCCCGGCGCACGCGCGCTCGCCACAGGCTGCCCTCTTCGTTCGCCGCTTTCGCAAGGCGTTCCGAGCGATCCACCCACACCAGCGTCAGGTCATGATCCAGCTTGGCAAGCGTTGAATAGCTGGTGAGCAGCGCCTCGCCAGCGGCTTCGGCCAGCATATTGGCGCGTTCGAAATGGTGGGCAGCTTTCGGCGCAGCCTGCAATCGGTTGTGTTCGTTGACGGCTATCATCGCCTCGGCCGTGCGCCGATGCAGCGTGCGCCTGCGGTGCGGTGAAAGCGAGGCATAAATGGTCTCGGCGACAATCGCGTGATCGAATTCGTAGAGCATCCCGGACTGATCGTGCCCTACGCGCATCATGTGATGCCGCTCCACCAACTCCCGGTCGATCAACACATCCACTTCGGATTCCGGGATGCCGGTGACCGCCGACAGCACGCCGATCTCAAAGGAGCTCCCTTGGACGCTGGCGGCTTCCACAAGCGTGCGAGCCTCGCTGGGCAGGCGCTGGATTCGCTCGTCGATAATAGCCCGCATGCGGTTTGGCAGCTCTACGGTTACTTTATCCTCGATAAAGTCCCATGTGCCGTTGGGCCGTTGAATGAGGGCGCCAGTTTCCATCAGGCGTTGCACCAACTCGGTGGTGAACAGCGGATGACCCTTGGTGCGGTTGTAGAGAAGTTCGGTTAGCTCGACCCGGTCGCCACTGTCGAGCATGAAGGAATCCACCAACTCGGAGACAAACTTGCGCCCCTTATCCTCGACGATCGACGATTCCAGGCTGAGCACCACGGATTCAACCTGGCGGGCCATCTCATTGATGACCTGGAGCATGGGGTGCCTGCCCACCTGTACCAGCAGGTCCGAGGCGCGGTACGTGGCGATCACCATCAGTGGCATATCGGTTTGGAGGCGAATCTGGCGCTGCAGGTGAAGCAGAAGGCTGCAACTGCTTTCATCTGCCCAGTGCATATCCTCCAGCACAATTACCACCGGCATTACCCGGGAAATGGCGGAAATGAGACTCATAAACTGATCGTATCGGCCCACCGTATTGGTTGGTGACCACGAATCGCGAATGCGTTTCAGCTCGGGCAAACGTGAAGGAGCGCGAGCGGCAGTCCAATCCTGTATGTCCTGCAGGTCAATCAGAACTCCGCCCAACTTGCTCACGGAGCCGAGGAGCGTGGTCGCGAAATAATCGTCGGGTGAGTAGGGATCGGTGCTGGCGATACTGGCGCGAAGACTGTAGCTAATCGCCCGGCGCCAGGGCAGGTACGGCTCCACGGTGGCCGCGCCACTGGAGCATTCACCTGCAGCAATCAGGTAATCGTTGGTGTTCTGGCGCACACTGCGGAGGAATTCCTCAACCAGGCGCGTTTTGCCCAGGCCGGCAGTACCCTCGATCAGCCGCAGCTGAGGGTGGCCCGTTTTGGCGGTTTCCCAGGCGTTTTGAAGTGCTTCCCAATGTGCTTCCCGGCCACCACGCACAAAGGGGATGTGGAATTGATTGTCGGTGGCTACGACCACCGGCTTGTCGCGGCGATGTGTTGCATCGGCGGCACGCAGCATGGCTTCGCCGCGTTCGGTAGCCGGGTCAATCCCCAGCGCCATCATCAGCACACGCACCGTTTCCGGGCGGGGACGCACAAATTCGTCGGGGCTGGCCTTGGCCGCCTCGATATTGGTGATCGCGCGATCACTCACAACACCAAGCTGGGCGGCCTCGGGATCAGTTGCGAATCGGTCAGCAATTCTGGCTGCGAGGTCAGCCTGTGAAATTCCCTGTGCTCGCCGTTCCTCCCGGAGGATGGTTCCAAACGGCGATCGCATGCGATTGATCATAAAACGGCAACTCCAACGATTCGCATACGGCTACGCGATTGAGGTTGAAGTGACATTGTCTTCAGTCTGTACGCAGTGCAGCGGGTTACACACTTCATTTATCGGGCACACGGCAGTTCGTATCGAACCGAAGTGGCAGCAATATGTCCCAAAAACGCAGCATCACGATAAGGCAGAACGCGAGTGCAACATCCTGTTCATCCCGAGAGATGAATCTCCAACTCCAATCAAGATATCGCTTTGAGAATAGCATACGTTGTGCCATGTTCTTGTTCTGCAAGCATGAAATGGCCCGCATTGGGTATACGTACAATGGGTATGCCAGACAACTCCAACCCGGACGTGTCGACTCCTGTGTGCGACCCCACCATAAATGTGCGAGGGATAGCGATTTCGGACTGCAGCGCATGCAGGCTGATATGGGCACTGGCTACAAGTGAGCACGCTGCGCGGTGCATGGCATGTGGATGGGCGCGCCGTAGCGGATCCAGGAATGCTGCCGCGGCAACATCGCCGCGGTAAGCCTGGAGGGAGGTGGCGCGAATGAGCATGGCAAACCGGCGGGCCACGAATGAGGCCTCGTCAAACCGGGCGATATCCGAGGCGAGTACGCTGTGTTCCCGGTGGAGCAGTGGTTCGGCCACGATCAGATGATCGACCAGGTTCGGATATTTTTGCGCCAGGTGAATGGCAACATTCCCGCCCATACTGTGGCCAAACACTGCCATCGGCTGCAGGTGCAATGCCATCAGAAGATCCGCCATATCTTCGGCGTACCGGTCGATCGTGGCCAGGTGGTCCAGGCTGAACTTCGATGATCCGAACCCCGGCAGGTCGATGAACAGGTTGGGGGTGGCGGCCAGGGGGCTGCGGGCCACACGATGGCGAAAGTTGAGGATGGCCGAATCGCCGAGTCCATGCACCATCACAAGTGGATGCGAAGCCGGACCGTGACTCCAGGCATAAGCGATCGCACCCCCGGGAACGGAGTGGTAAAGGATGTCGGTATCGACCATTTGGCAGTTTCCTAACGCAAAACCCCGGGCGAAACGTCGCCCGGGGTTTTGATTGTGCGCTATGCCGGTGTTAGAGGCGTACCGCTCCGTACCAGCGAGGACCGTAGTAGCTGGAGTTGATGTCACTCACCACGACTCCGGTTTCCTCATTCTGCGCATGGACAAACTGGCCGTTGCCAATGTACAGGCCCACGTGCGAGAGGCCAGCAGTGTAGGTGTTCTGGAAGAAGACCAGATCGCCCGGCTGCAGGTTTGCCTTGGATACCGGCGTGCCCGCCGATACCTGCGTCCACGTACCGTAGCCGATGTTCTTGCCCATCACGTTCTGCACCACCCAGTAGGTGAAGCCGGAACAATCGAAGCTGGCCGGGCCATGTGTGGCCCAAACATACGGGTAACCAACGTATCGCATGGCGTAGTTGACCAACGCACTCCCAGTGGCTGTCGTCGGGGCCGTTGGCACCGACGGCGCGGTAGTGGTTGGTGTACCTGAACCACCTCGCTCACTCAGGGCTGCGGTGGTTTCCACCACGTAGTCCTTGTGCACAAAGCCCTTGAGGCCGTCGTAGCTCACCGGGTAGAAGCTGTTGGTGACCGAACCGGTTACCAGCAGCACCACACCTGCATCCAGCACGGTTGCAACCGAGGAGGAGAGGCTGGCACTGTAGCGGAGGTTCAGCGAGCTGGTGACCTTGGCATGATCGCCGTTCACCATTCCGCTCGGAGTAGCAGGTGCCGTGGGGGCCGGGGCCGAAGCCGCAGCGCCAGACACAAACTGGCTCGAGACGAAACCGTTGGTACCACCGCAGATCACCGCTGTCCAACCGCTCACAGAGCCGCTGCGTGTCTTCACGCTCTGGCCGAGGGCCAGGGTCGTGATCACACCGAATGAGGTGCCCGCGCCGGAGCGGCAGTTAAGCCCCTGTCCGCCGGTGTTGGCAACGGTAACGCTGCCGGTGCTGGTGCTGGTGCTCGGCGCCGTAGGAGCAGTGGTAACGCTTCCTGCCTTGACGGTGAGGAAGCTACCGTGAGCAAATCCGGCCTTGCCACCGCAGGTGACAGGAACCCAATCGCCCTGCTTGGCGCCACGGACAGCGACGGTGGATCCATCGCTCAGGACCGTGATCACACCATAGCTCGTACCGGCACCACTGCGGCAGTAGAGGCCATCGCCGCCTGCGTTAACCGTGGCAGTGCCCGTAGTAGCGGTGGAAGTAGTAGATGTTGTGGAGCCAGCCTTTGCTTCGATCCAGGTGGTGGAAACAAAGCCATTCTGGCCAGCGCAGGTTACGGGGGTCCATCCATTGCTGGCGGCGCCGCGAGTAACGAGGGTGGTGCCATCGGACACGGTGGTGATGATGCCAAAGCTGGTGCCAGCTCCGGTGCGGCAGTTGAGGCCGTTACCGGTTCCGGTGACAACAACGTTCATGCGTGCTGCACTGATCTCTGCATCGCCAGCACCGCCGCTCCACAGGTAGTTCACATCAGCGAATCCCTGCAGGCCGCCGCAATTGATACCCAGGTAGCCGTTCACTGCTTCAGCCGAAACCAGCACCTTTGTGCCTTCTTTCAGCGTCATCAGTACAGGCGAGGCCGGGTTCGGCTCGGCGCGGCATAGCAGCCCACTGGTAGTGCCAGTGACCGTGGCAGAGCCAATCGACTTGGTCGCATCGAACGTGTTGGCGGTCGACGCAATTGGAGCCGGAGTGGATACCTGGGTTGGAACAGCCGTCGGCTCAACTGGAGCTTTGGTTGCCACAACCGTCGGGGCAGGAGTTGGTGCCTGCTTGGCGGGCGCTGCCGTCGGCTCAGCCGGAACCGTGGTCGGAGCGACCGTGGATGTGGTGGTGGTTACCTGGGCAGGCGCAACGGTCGGCTCAACTGGAGCCTTCGTGGCGGCTGCGGTAGCAACAACAACGGGAGTCTCTGTTTCAGTAAGTGTGGCCGTCGCGACAGACGCTTCTTCGGTGTCCGTGGTTACCTCGGCAGTTGCCGGGGCTTCCTCAGCCACGAGTTCTGTCTCAGCTGCAACTTCTACGGTGACGACTTCCGTCACAACTTCGGTCTCGA
>DJVD01000090.1:9692-11643 GCA_002440805.1 Chloroflexi bacterium UBA6265 | reverse complement strand
GTTCAACTCATGCAGCAAAATGGCCGGCTGCTGGTGCGGATCGAGGCGCTGGAAGAGAGCGTTGCTTCGGGAGCGCCGCTTTCCCGCAATAGCGTCCCTCCGGCCGGTTTGCCAATCGGTACACCAGCACCCGCGTTTAACCTTGCGCAGCTCGATGGCGAGACCGTGTCGCTTGACGATCTTCAGGCCAGCGAGAAACCGGTGCTGCTGGTCTTTACCGACCCGAACTGTGGGCCGTGCGGCGCGCTGTTGCCGGAGATCGGTCGCTGGCAAGAGCAGCATGCCCACGACCTCACGCTCGCACTGGTCAGCCGGGGAACACCCGATGCCAACGCCGCCAAGGCGGCGGAACACGGCATCAGCCGTGTGCTACTGCAGCACGACCGCGAGGTCTCCGAGGCCTACAGGTCCGTGCCGACGCCCAGCGCCGTGCTGGTTGGCCCGGATGGAACCATCGGTGCGCCGGCTGCACTCGGTGCCGAAGCGATCCGTGTGCTGGTATCTCGCATTGTGGCTCGCCAACTTCCGACTGCTCCGTCGGCAAACGGGAATGGGCATCATCCGCCAGTTTCCCGATCACGGGTGGGAGAACCGGCTCCGGTCGTGGCCCTGCCCGATCTCGAGGGGATCGAGGTCAGCCTTGAGGATTTCAGGGGTGATCCGACGCTGGTGCTGTTCTGGAACCCAGGCTGCGGTTTCTGCAACCGGATGCTCGACGATCTCAAGGCGTTGGAGGCCGATCCCCCGGCTGGCGCACCCAAACTGCTCATGGTCTCGACCGGCGCGGTAGATGCGAATCGGGCGATGGGGCTGCGCTCCACCGTGATGCTCGATGAGGGATTTTCCACCGGTCGGGCGTTTGCCGTCTCCGGAACGCCATCGGCGGTGCTGGTCGATGCCGAGGGGCGGATCGCCAGCGGGCCGGTTGTCGGGGCGCCCGCCGTCCTTGCCCTGGCGAGCCAGAAGATGGCTGCCCCGACAACCGGGGGACCAGGTACCAGATCCAGAGCCTGAAGTTGCTGGGAAAACACCAGGTGCAATACCGGCGAACGTGACGCTCCGCTATACTCGCTGCAGAATGTGCGGCCAGTGTCAGGGAGATAAGCATGAGCGATTTCGGGATCGGCGATGTAGTGAAGGTGGCCTTGCCGCGCGGCAAAAATGCGCGCGGGGTTGAGGGCATCCATGTGATGTACACCACCAGCCAGGAAGCAAAGTGCGATGGCGCGGTGGGCACGATCATAGATATCAAGCCCGATGGCACGCATGGGATTCCGATCTACCTGGTGGATTTCACCCTGAACGAGAACAAGTGGATGCCGCCGTACCTGCGCTACTGGATCCGCGCCGACTGGCTGGTGCTGCAACCGGTGCCACAGCGCGACGAATCCGGCGTGAATCCGGTGGCGGAGCGAGACACCACGGTGAACCCACCGGTTCAGTAGTCCGACTCTAGCGTCTACTCGTCCCGACGACTGCAGTCGGCAGGACGGACCTACATCTCAAGAATCGGGATCCCCGGTAGCCGCGATCGCATGATCGCAATGGCTTCCGGGTTTTCATCGACCAACAGGTAATAGCGGCCGAGTTCGTGGGCGGCAGCGCCTGTGGTGCCACTGCCGGCGAAGAAATCCAGCACCCAATCGCCGGGGTTACTGCTGGCCTGGATGATGCGGCGAATAATCCCCAGGGGCTTCTGGGTGGCGTAGCCGGTTTTCTCCTTGCCCGTAGGTGAAACGATGGTGTGCCACCACACATCGGTCGGGAGCTTGCCCAGCGCCGCCTTTTCCGGCGTCACCAGTCCCGGCGCCATATACGGCTCGCGATCGACCGCTTCGGCATTGAAAACGTAGTCGGCCGGATTTTTCACGTACACGAGAATGGTGTCGTGCTTGCTCGGCCATTTGCGTTTGGTGCGGGCACCATAGTCGTAGGCCCAGATAATTTCGTT
>DJVD01000090.1:0-9604 GCA_002440805.1 Chloroflexi bacterium UBA6265 | reverse complement strand
GGCTCGAGGAACGACCAGTAATCGGTGAAGGCATCGTTATACCCCAGCACGGTGCCGCGCACTGATTCGTAACTGCGGCCGCCAAAACCGATGCGGGTGCCACTGGATGAGCGGGTGGTGGTCATTGATTGGCGGGTTTGGGCCTTACCGGTATTGAACGGTGGATCGAGGTAGATGAGGCCAAACGAGGCATCCGGCAGTTGGCGAATGATCGCCAGGTTATCCCCCTGCACGATCATGCCGGGCGGGATCAACTTGAAGGATGCGGGTTTTAGCGGACCCACGTTTGCACCACGACAAACACGCACAGCAGCAACATAATCGCCACCATGATGAGGATGATCACCAGGCACGATCGTGAGGTGGAACGGATATCTTGCGGGGTGATCAGGCCGTCGGCGTCATCGCCGTCGAACGGTTCGGGGAATGAATCGGTCATGGAAGCCTGTTCTGTGTTGACGGTGCGACGATGCGGGTCATGGCCGCTGTTTCTGACTGTGGATTTCGCCTTCGGCGGCGGCCTCACTGTGCACATGCACAATCCGCCACACGGCGGTAACGTGGGTTAGCACCGCCAATACCCATAGGGCCCACATCGGCTGCTGGATAATCAGCGCCAACGCCAGCAGGATGACGCGTTCGGGACGAGCGAGGAAGCCAACCGACGCCTTGTACCCCAACGCCTCGGCGCGGGCGCGGGCATAACTCACCATGAGCGCACCGGAGCAGGCAACGAGCACCAGCACGGAGCCAAGGTCGTTCTCGCCCTCCGAGTTCAGCCAGGCAAGCAGGCCGATGTAGACCACGATTTCCGAATAGCGATCGATGGTGGAATCGAAGAACCCACCAAACTTGCTGATGGTGTTGGTGGCGCGGGCGATAGAGCCATCGACCATATCAAAGGCGCTGGCGAGGAGAAGGAGAATGCCCGCGATGATGGGATGGCCGAACCCGAGGATAACGGCGACGATGATATTCAGGATCAGGCCGATGACTGTGGCCATATTGGGGGTAATACCCATCCTGGCAAACGCCCGGCCCACAATCAACATTCTGTTGCGTACCCAGGTGCCAATGGCCTCTGAAAGCATTCCGGTATCTCCTCACATGGCACGTGCGTGCCGCCCGTTGCCAGTTTACCGGAAATCCGCCCGCCACCGCGCCGATTGGGCCCGGGCCTTCGCCTGCTCGTACTCATCGAGCACGCTTTCGGCCACGCGATCCCATGAATACTGCTGGGCATCGGCCTGACCCTGCGCGCCGATGCGGGCCTGCAAATCGGTATCGGAAAGCACACGCACCAGCCCGAGGGCCAGCGCCATGGGATCGCGCGGTTCCACCATGATGCCGTTCACGCCGTTGGTCATCACGCTTTGATAGCCGGCGATCGCGGTGGCCACCACCGGTTTGCCGGCTGCCATCGGCTCAACCACCGTGTAGCCAAAGCTCTCGCCGCCGGTGCTGGGCACGGCCATCACATCGCAGCTGGCGTAGTAGCGCGCCTTGTCCTCGGCGCTGACGAACCCTTTGAATTCGATATCGGTAATGCCGAGTCGCTCAATGAGGCCCTCGTATTTTTCGGGACGTCCGCCCCCCACCACGATCAGGCGGGCACTGGGAAACTGCTGCTTCACATAAGGGAAGGCACGAAGGAGATATTTGAAACCCTTGCGGCTTTCCTCGAACCGGCCAACAAAGAGGATGCGTTTGATGCCATCGTGGGCCCACGGGAATTTCTCGACATGCGCACCGTAGGCGGCCACATCGATGCCGTTGGGGATGATGCGATAGTCGCCTTCGAAATACTTGCTCACCAGTTCGCGCGCCGGTTCGCTTACGGCGATGCGGCCATCCACCCGTCCGAGCACGAAGCTCATATAGGGCTTAAAGGCGCTGTACCAGTACTGCTGCTCGGCATAGGCGTGAAAGGTGGCGATGTTCACGGCACTCGAATTCAGCAACACCATGTACGGCAACACCGGGGCCAGGGGTTCGTGGCAATGCACCACATCGAACTGCTCCGTTTTCATGATGCGTTTGACATCGGCATACAGCGTGACATCGAATGTAAGGCGCATTTTGCTGCCGTTGCCGGGGATGGTGATGGTACGGCCGATGCCGTAATAATCCTCCCCTACCTCCAGGCCACCCTTGGGACCGCGCGGCGCCATCACCTTCACGGTGTGGCCGAGACCGCGGAACTCATCGCGCAAATGCGCAATGTGCTCCGCGACTCCGCCAGCTTTATGCATGCTATATGGGGTTACCAGCGCAATCTTCATACGCGAATCATACCAGTGTGTGTACTGGCATAGATGCCTCGCGCGCGAGACAGATTCAGGCTGTTTTCACCTTGTGCCGATGGTTAGCCACCTGCATCCACACCAGCCCGGCTACAGCCAGGGCCCCACCAAGAATCTTGCGTGGGCCGAACGATTCGTCGTAGAAAAACCAGCTCATGACGCCAGCGATGATCGGCACCAGCAACGAGAATCCGGCGATTGCCACACCGCGATGGCGAATGGCCCACCCCCAGAGGATGTATGCCAGGTACACCGGGAATACGCACATATAGGCAAACGAGAGCCACGAGGTGCCGCTCACCCCACTCCACGATTGATTCAACATTGCCGGTATACCGATGAGTACCAGCGGGATGGAACCAAACAGTGTCGACCAGGCCGAATAGGTGGCCGGGTGATACTCGCGGATGAGGCGGCGATTGAACACCTGGTAGAGCGCGAAGGAAACGCCACCGCCAAAGGCAATCAGGTTGCCCAGCCAGCTCATCCCGGCGCCACCGGAGAAGAGGAAAATGGTCACGCCGGCAACAGCCACCAACGCCCCCAGCCACACGGCACTGGCCTGTTTCTCGCCCAGGGCGGTGACGATGGCCAGCGACACCAACGGGGTGCTGGAGGCAATCATGAGCGCACCCGCAAACGGAGACGTGTGCTCCAGCCCGAGCAGGAAACCGAGTTGATAGCCGGTATAGCCGAGCAGGCCAGTGACGATGAACAGGGGCACATCGGCCCGACGAATGGTGCGGCGTGTGGCGCGATCGCTGCCACGGGAGCCAGTCCAGAGCACCGCAAACGCGATGAAGCTGATGAAAATGAATCGCAAGGCGCCAAACGCCAGCGGGTGCATATCCTCATAGAGCGTTTTGGTAAGCGTGAACGTGGATCCCCACACGAGAATTACCGACAATGCGGCCATTTCCGGCAAGAACGGGGTGGAGGTAGCGACCTGGGGGGTAACGGTCGGCGCGGCGATTTTGGTGCTCATAGGGGCTTGGGTTTCTCTTTAATCGGAACGCATTGCGAATAACCTTCCCGCAGGATAGGTGATATCGCGGTCAGGACGCGTCCTGATTCTTGCGGTCAAACCGGCTATGAGGTTAGCGGGCGTATTCAGCGGTACGCAGCTCGTGCTCCCAGGCCCGGTAGCCTGGCATGTCCAACTCGCGGGCCACGGCCAATTCGGCTTCGATATCATAGGGCACCCGGATGATTTCCCAGCGCAACTGACCGGCGTCATCATCCAGCACGAGGTAGCTGGCGGTGGGCTTGTCCATGGGGTTGCCAACCGCGCCACAGTTGATCAACGTACGATTCCCCATCGTGCGCGACCATGCATGGTGAATATCGCCATAGATCACCACCTGCGGTTCCGGTGCAGCATCGCCAGTGGAGGGCGTGTTCTGGAAGAGTTCATCCCATTCCCTTCCCTGCACCGACGGCCAAATGCGATGAAACACATCATCAGCCGAGGCGTGATAGCACCGGATGGGTGTGTTGGCCAGTTCGAAATCAACGGAAAACGGCAGGTTGGATAGCCATTCCCGATTCCCGGGAGAAAGCTCATCCCGCCACCAGCGGGACGATGTCGACAGTGCCGTGGCATCCTCGCTCAGCAGGAAAACCTCCCAATTGCCGAGCACGGTGGTTTCGCACCGGGCCCGGGTGAGGTCGCAACAGGCCGAACCACGCGGTCCCTTGCCGGCTACATCACCGAGATGAAAAATGCGCCTGATGCCGCGGGTATCGACATCCGCAAGCACGGCTTCATACGCGGTGAGGTTGCCATGCGTATCCGAAAGCACCGCCACCTTCATGCCTCGATCACCAAACCATCGTATGCGAGTTGAACGTTATCCGGCAGCAGCTTCTCCGTATCACGGGCCAGGCCGAGTTCGTGGCCAATGTGGCTGAGATAGGCACGACTGGGGCCGATTTGCCTAATGAACGCCAGGGCCTGGGTAAGGTTCATATGGCCAAAGATCTCATCATGCTTCAGTGCGGTGGTCACCAATATCTCCACGCCCTTCAGCAGGGGCCAGCTTTCATCGGGAAGCGCGTACACATCGGTGAGATAGGCGATCGGGCCAATGCGATAGCCCAGGATCGGCAGGCGACCATGGAGCACGGGAATAGGAATCACCTCGATACCGGCGACGTTGAGCGGCTGCGCCGGATCGATAACGTGGATATCGAGGTTCGGCACCGTGCCGTGGCGATGCCGAATCGGCTCCAGCGTGTAACCGAAGCGCTGCTGGAAATCGCCCATGGCGTTTTCCGGCAGGTATGCCGGGATGCGCTCCTCCTGGCGAAAGTTGAACGGGCGGAGGTCATCGAGCCCGGCGGTGTGATCGCTATGCATGTGGGTATAGAGCACAGCATCGATGCGCGGTGGCACATTGCGCAGCAATTGCTGCCGCAGGTCGGGACTTGTATCGATGAGGATGTGCTTGTCCCGGGTGTGAAAGATCGCCGACGACCGCAGCCGGTTGTCCTGCGGATCGGGAGAGGTACAGACCTCGCAGGTGCAGCCAATTATTGGCACACCGCTTGATGTACCCGTGCCCAGAAATTCCAGCGAAACTGTCATTCAACCTCCGACGATCATTGACCCGCGTCCTCTGGTCATTGTATCGCCGATGCTCCCCGCAGAGGCCCGTGAACGCCACACCCGTCACCAAACTGGTGACGGGCGCGACGAGAGCAGGAGCCTAGTTCTCTGGCAGGCGGGTGAGCAACAGGATCGTACTGGCGGTGACGATGTGCATCGCCACAAGCACATAGCGGAAGGAATCATCGATATCCGGCAACGTGAACGGCACCATCACGGCGACGATCAGGACAACGAGAAGGATGATCTCAAACAACCGCGACGCCCTTGGCGCATGGTTGGCGAGGTACACCATCAACGCGCCAAACACTACCACCGGAATGACGGACGCCAGGATCACCGTCACGAGGTTGAACGCATCGGTGGCGGCCGGCATGTCATCCGGAATCCAGTCGTTGGCAACACCCACGAAATACAGGATCAGGTTGACGATGAGGGAGACGGCGGCAGCAATGGCTGTCCAGCGCCAGATCACGCTGGACTCTACGCCTGTTTCGATATGCCCCGTTTCCTCTTCGCCGTCGTGGTAATTGGGATGGTCGTTCATTGTGGCTTCCCCCTTGCGTCTGTTCATAAACCTGTTTGTTTTAGGGTAAGGGATGAATGCAACCCTGATGCCATCGGTTTGCTAGAATGGCGCCATGATCCGTGCCCGCCACTTGCGTGGCCCCGCTTCCATGGTCCCTGGCTACATGGACCTGCCGCTACTCGATACCTGAGACGCAGTGAGTAGCGGGAGCAAGGCGTCTGCCTTCACTCCCCGAGAGCATCGGGAGTTCCCTTGTGGTTAAACGCATTATTTCGCGGCGTAGTGCCCTGTGGCATCACGCCGACTTCCTTAATGTCTGGTCGGCCGAAACGATCAGCCAGTTCGGTGCGCAGATCAGCATCTTTGCGGTGCCTTTGATAGCCGCCCTATCGCTGCATGCAACGCCGATGCAGATGGGAATCCTGGCTGCGGCCGGGCCGGCACCGCGGCTGGCGGTGGGGTTTGTTGCCGGGGCATGGGCCGATCGGTTGCCACGCCGACCGATGATGATCGCCACCGATCTGGGCCGGATGCTTAGCAGCGCCATCATCCCGCTGGCAGCGCTCACGGGGCACTTCAATTTCGAGCTGCTCCTGCTGGTGGCCGTGCTGGGCGGGTTGCAAAGCGTGTTCTTCGATGCCGCCTGGAGCGCGATGCTGCCGAACCTTGTCGGCCGCGAGCATCTCACCGATGCCACCAGCAAATTGATGGGCAGCGCCTCGCTGGCGCAAATCCTCGGGCCGGCGTTGGGTGGACTGCTGGTTGGGCTCATCGGCGGACCGCCCGCGATGTGGATCGCGGTGATCACTTTTGGCCTCTCGGCGTGGTTCCTGTTGCGCGTGCGCGCGTCGGAGCTTGCGCCAGACCGTTCCGCCAGCGCCACCACCATGTGGATGGAAGTGCGCGAGGGCTTGCGGGAGCTGTGGCGCGAGCCCGTGGTGCGGGCGTTGATGAACAGCTCGATGGTGCTCAGCTTTGGTGGCTTCATCTTCCTCTCGGTATATGTGCTGTTTATGGCGCAGGATCTCGGCCTCAGCAGCAGCGGGATAGGACTCGTCTACGCGATGGGTGGCGTGGGTGCCCTGCTCGGCACGATCGTGGCGCCACTGGCTGCGAAACGACTTGGTGTCGGCCGATCGATCCTCGTTGGCGCGATCGCGTTTGGTGCCTCCAACCTGCCTGTTCCCCTCGCGTTCTATTTCCCGGATGTCGCCCTGTTCGCGGTAGTTGCCGCCGAGTTCGGAGCGTGGATGAGCCTGATGGTGTTCAATGTCAACCGCTTTGCCCTGCGGCAGGCGATCACGCCCGACCACTTGCGGGGCAGGATTGCCGCCTCCTCAATGACGCTGATCTCCGGCGCAACCATGCTGGGATCGTTAGCCGGCGGCATGATCGGCGACATCTGGGGCGTGCACCAGGCGCTGTATGTGGGCATCGTCATCATGGCGCTGGCCGCGTTGTGGGTATGGCGAAGTCCCATACCGGCGATCATCGATTTCCCGAAGGAATGACCGCACACGGACCGGAGGACAGGCCCCAACCGGATCGACATACCATTTCCGGCTGCGGCCTGATACCATGCTGCGGATGACCTTCCTGGTCGGCACATTTCGCCCGCAAGACACTCCTGGATTACGCACGTGGAATCGATTCGTCGCGCTATCGGACGGCGCTCACGGCTTTGGGACAATCAGGATTTCCTCCGCTTCTGGATCGGCGAAACCATCGCCAATTTCGGCGGCCAGCTTGGCCTGATCGCGCTGCCGATTATCGCCGCGGTAACGCTGGGAGCCTCGCCGTTCGAGATGGGATTGCTGGCAGCCAGCGCCAACTTCCCCCGCATGGTGGTGGGCATCTTCGCCGGCACCTGGGTCGATTCGCGCAAACGTCGACCCATCATGATCAACGTCAACCTGCTGCGCGCGGGGACGCTGATGATCATTCCCTTCACCTCGATATTCGGCATCCTCACCTTCCCGATCCTGTTGGCCGTCTCCATCACCCTGGGTGTCCTTGGCATCCTGTTCGATTCCGCCTGGAGCGCAATGGTGCCTAACCTGGTAGAACGCGAGGATCTCGCCGATGCCAATGGCAAACTCTGGGCGAGCATGAGCCTGGCCCAAATCATGGGACCGGCCATCGCCGGTACGATGATCGCCTGGCTCACGGGTCCCAATGTGCTGGCCTTTACGGCGATTGCGTTGGTGGTTTCTGCCTGGTATATGAAGCAAATCCAGCAGCCCGAGGCCGATGTCTCCACCGGGTTTCATGCCGGCCCACGCGAGATTCTGCGCAATATCCGCGAAGGCTACGCCGAGTTGGTACGCAATCCGGTCGTGCGACCGCTCACCACCACGCTGGTGGGCATCAGTTTCGGATCAGGCGTGTTTGGCGCGGTGTTCGTGCTCTTCCTCACCAACGAACTGATGCTTTCCACCCGCGGTGTCGGCGCGATCTTCGCGGTAGGCGGGCTCGGTGCCCTGGCCGGCAGCATGCTGGCTGCGCCGATGGCGCGCCGGTTCGGCTACGGGCGCATCATCGCGATTGGGCCGTTCATCCAGGGTTCGTGCAATTTCCTCTTCACCGTCGCCGTCTTTGCCGAAAGCATCGGCGTGGCGCTGGTGGCGATTGGCTCGTTTATCGGCTGGATCTTCCTGCAAGCCTACGATATCAACCGCTTCAGCCTGCGGCAGTCTGTCACCCGCCCGAACTTGATGGGCAGGGTGGCAAGCTCGACGATGACGTTGATCGCGGCGGCGGGCATGCTGGGATCGCTGATCGGCGGCACGGTGGGCGAAATTTGGGGACTGGCACCGGCGCTGGCGCTGGGCGCGCTGACGCAGATCGCCGCCGGGTTCCTGACGCTGCGCTCCCCGGTTCCCGCAATTATCACCCTGCAGCAACCGGAAGCCATCAGCGTGGCCCCGGTACGCGAACCAATGCCGCAGGTGGCCGTGCTAGGCAACGATGGCGCCTAGGTGCGGAAGTTGCTACACAAGCGCGAGGTGCGGTGCCTGGGCGATTGCGCCCACCTGCCAGTTATCACCGTCATGGGAGAGATAGGTGCGGCTGGTGTTGAGGATGACGCTCTTGCCATAGCCGAACTCACCCTGGGTAAGCACTTCCAGCACCGAGGTGATCCAGGTGCCGTGCGTCACCACCACAATCCGCTGGCTGGCAAAGCGGACCCGATAGTCGTCCAGCGTCGCCATCGAGCGCACGCTCAGGTCCTCGCGCGATTCCAGGCCGTCCCAGAGTTCGCCCGGATAGAGTTGCTCACGCTCGGCGAGGGTGAAGCCCTCGGCGACGCCATAATAGCGTTCAATCAGGCGTTCATCGGGGAGTACATGGTTCGGATCGATCCCGAGCGCGGCGGCGATGGGCAGCGCCGTACGCCAGGCGCGTTGCAATGGGCTACTGGCGATCAGGTCCCACTCTTCATCGCGCATGGACTCGGCCAGTCCCTGCGCCTGTTGCATGCCGGTGGGATTGAGTTTGGTGTCGCTGGTGCCCTGGTAGCGGCGCTCGGTGTTCCAATCGGTCTCACCGTGACGAATCAGCACGAATTCCGTCGTCATCGGTTCGTCTCATTGCCGGTAAGGGCCATATTTTCAATAAAGCTGATCCGCATATCTACGTTCCATACATCCACGAAGGTCATGCTCTGCCAACCGCCGAGATCAGCGATCTGGCAACAGTATTCGCATCAATCATACCGCCGGATCCTGCTGCATCCTTAAAAAGGGCAAGGAGGGATCGGGCGGTGATCGCCGCCCGGTCGTCATGTTCACGGCTTCAGGTACTCACCGGCGGCCCAACCCCGACCATACGGGGTGTCCACCTGGTACCAGGTCAGCCCGTTGGCGCTGATCGGCCCGGAAACAACTGTTAC
Organism: Chloroflexi bacterium UBA6265; assembly: GCA_002440805.1. Taxonomy (GTDB): domain Bacteria; phylum Chloroflexota; class Chloroflexia; order Thermomicrobiales; family UBA6265; genus UBA6265. Next base: position 272 of record DJVD01000090.1, on the reverse strand, counting down.
GATCGTCCCGGTAGGCATCGTGGTAAAGACGGTAGTTCCGGTGCCCGCGCCGCTGCGCAGGTAGAGGCCGGCAGTCACCCGGAGTTTGGTGCTCGGGGGATAGCCGCCCGTGGTGGGAGGCGGTGGTGTCGGCGCGGTGCTCGTGGTTGGCGTCATATACTCGCCGGCCGCCCAGCCACGACCATACGGTGTATCCACCTGGTACCACGTCAGCCCGTTGGCGCTGATTGGACCGGAGACCACGGTAACGATCGTCCCGGTAGGCATCGTGG
>DJVD01000304.1:7878-14859 GCA_002440805.1 Chloroflexi bacterium UBA6265 | reverse complement strand
AACATCTTCCTGCAAGGCGGAGGTGGCAATCATCTCGGGCGTTTGGAAGAGACCGGTGTAAATCACCTCCATGCCTGCATCACGAAAAGCGCGCGCCATCACTTTGGCCCCGCGATCATGCCCATCCAGCCCTGGTTTGGCAACGAGTACGCGGATTGGGGGGTTGGCATCTGTCATCACTTTGCTCCGGGATAGGAGAAGAACCCGTTGCCGGTTTTTCGACCCAACTCGCCGGCCTCTACTTTCTCACTCAGCAGGTTCGCCGGTGCAAACTTTTCGCCCAGGGATTGTTCCATCACGTTCAGGATATGAAGCACCACATCGAGGCCTATAAGATCGGCAAGGGCTAACGGTCCCATCGGATGGGCGGCACCGAGTTTCATTGCGATATCGATATCCTCGGCGCTTGCCACGCCCTCTTCCAGCACGAGGATGGCCTCGTTGATCATTGGGATGAGAATGCGATTGACGACGAAGCCGGCGCGGTCCGCACTACGAACTGCGGTTTTCCCCATCGCTTCCGCCACGGCAATCACGGTGTCCACCACATCTGGGTCAGTCGAGTCGCTCGAGATGACCTCAACGAGGTTCATTTGCGACACCGGGTTGAAGAAGTGCATGCCGACGACGCGTTCGGGATTGATAACGTACGTGGAGAGATCATGGATGCTGAGGCTGCTGGTGTTACTGGCAACGATGCAGTTTTCGGCCACATTCTCGGCAATAGCGGCCAGGACAGGCTCCTTGATGGCAAGTGTTTCAGGCACAGCTTCAATCACCAGGTCGCAGTCTTCAAGTTGCGAGTAGTCAGTGCTGCCTGTGATCCGGGCGAGAATTGCAGGCCGATCTGCCTCATTCACCTTGCCGCGACTCACAGCCTTGTCCAGATCCGCCCCAATGCGGGCGAGACCACGATCGACAAACTCATCCGTGGCATCAATCAGTTGAACATCAAATCCGCTGGCTGCTGCGGCAAGCGAAATTCCGGCGCCCATGGTGCCGGCACCAACAACGCCAATAGTGGTTACGGAGTTCGTCAACTTTGATCCCTCCTGTTGCTGGACTACGACCCTGATACGACAGATGGTACGCCATTAACCACGTTCATTGTGGCAAGCAAGCCGTTATCCAGCCAACCATCTGTCGCATCGGCGGCGGCGGCAATAACGGATGGCAATTGTGCCTGTTCGTCGGGCGCGAACGTGCTCAGCACGTGGCCGATCGCGTGACGACCGACCTGCTCGGGTCGACCGATACCGACCCGCAGGCGGGCAAACTCCCCCGAGCCTGTTTCGCGGATAATGCTCTTGAGACCGTTGTGACCCCCGGCCGAACCATTTGGCCGCAAACGTAACCGGCCGAAGGGGATATCAAGATCATCGGTGATCACCAGCAGGTGGTCGATATCGGCCTTGTACCAGTTAAGTAGTTCCCGAACCGATTTGCCGCTTTCATTCATGAATGTCTGGGGCTTGGCCAGGATCAGGCGATAGCCCTTGTAGCGCACCTCAGTGATCTCGGCCTGCAGCCTGGTTCGGCTGCTGTCGGCATGGGCCCGTTTGGCGAGTTCGTCAATTACCATCCAGCCGGCGTTGTGGCGGGTATTGGCATATTGCCGGCCAGGATTTCCCAGGCCCACCACAATCCGCGTTTCGGCGCGAGCGTACATATCGTTGTCCTCTTCGGCATCATCGCCGACGTNNCTGCGTAGTCGTGTGAGTGCATTGTTCAGGCCGGCATCGGTCAATGGAACGGAATCTCCGTGCGCGGGTGAGTGGTTATCGAGGAGCCGTGTTGCCCCGTCAGTCATAATTAAGTGTACCCGGCAGTGGCCCGGTGGATAAAACCCCTCCACCAAGAGGGTAGGATGTGGCCCTTATTCGGATTGGGTGGAGGCCGGGGCTGGAGCGTCGTTCCCCGTTTGTTGCACGCGGATGCGCATCTACCGGATACTGAAGGCAATTACATCGTGCCGTGTCAACAGGGTGTGCAGTACTGGCATCCCAAATCCTCCTGTTAAACAGGCACAGAAGCAGGAGTTTCCCATGCTTGGCGTTGGACCACAGGAAATCGCAATCATTGCGCTGTTCGCGCTCATCATTTTCGGTCCTGGCAAGATGCCGGAAATGATGCGCGAAGCTGGCAAATACTATGCCAAATTCAAGGGTATGGCCGATGAGGTCACCGGCGAACTGAACAAGGTGACCGCTGACGCCCGTAAGGAACTGGACGGGGCTTTCGGCGATCTGGGGCCGATGGGTGCCGACCTTGAAAAGTCCCTCGGCATGGGTAAATCCAGCCGCACCTCATCCACGGGGACGAAGACCACGACCAGTACTGGAGCCAAGAAAACCACCACGGCTGCCAAGAAAACCACCACCTCATCGTCCCGCTCTGCCGCGGCCGGGGGCAAGTCCACAACGGGCAGCAAAACCTCAACATCCACGGCGTCCACTGCGACCAAGACCGCGACGAAGCCACTGGTAGCCACCAAGGATGATCCACTCGCTGACTTCGCCCTCTTCGAAGGGGAGAAGAAGGAGACGAAACGTCGGGCGCGTACCGCTGCTCCCAGCGCGATCACCGACCTGACGCCGCGTGATATCTTCGGCGACAGTGAGCCACAGGTCGCCGAGAAGACGCCCCTCGTCGATATCGCTACGAGCGAAGATCCCGTGGCCCGCGCCCGTGCGCGACGGCGAACAGCCGGATATGCCCGGGCGTAGCATACGTCCCTCCGCTGCGGCGGAAGGATTGTCACGTGTAGGACTCCCTGAAATTCATGATTGATTCGCCCGGTATTGCCGCCAGCACTGCGTTGAATGGTCGGTTCGGTTTCGCCTTGCATGCCGAGGATTCGGCAACCCTCGCACGTCGCGGCACCATCACCACCACTCGCGGCGATATCCAGACGCCGGTGTTCATGCCGGTTGGCACGCAGGCAACGGTGAAGACCCTTCACCCGGCTGAAGTGCGGGCAACAGGTGCTCAAATTATCCTCGCCAATACCTATCACCTGATGCTACGACCGGGGGTTGACCTTATTCGCGAAGCCGATGGCCTGCATGCCTTCATGCGCTGGGATGGCCCTATCCTCACCGATAGTGGCGGATTCCAGGTGTTCAGTCTCGCTACGAACGCCAAGGTAACGGAAGAAGGCGTGCGATTTGCCAGCCACATTGATGGCAGCCCGCACATGATGACCCCCGAATCTGTGATTGACCTGCAACTGGGTTACGGTTCGGACATCATGATGCAACTCGATCACCTTGTCGGGTTGCCTGCGGAACGATTGGCGATCCAGGCCGCCACTGACCGATCGTTCCGATGGCTGGATCGTGCTGTTGACCACTACAACGCCCAAGAGGGAGCCGCAAGCCGTTCGGTGCTCTTCGGCATCCAGCAAGGTGGGATGGAGCCTGACCTGCGCCGGCAGGCTGCAGAGGAGCTCAGCAATCACGATGTCGCCGGGTGTGCGATCGGTGGGCTCAGCGTTGGCGAGCCAAAGCCGGTAATGGCCGAAATGCTGGAAGCCAGCACGCCGTTCCTGCCCCGGAACAAACCCCGTTACCTGATGGGCGTCGGCAGTCCGGAAGATCTTTGGAACGGTGTCGCCCGCGGAGTAGACATGTTCGATTGCGTGTTACCCACCCGTGCCGCCCGAAATGGCGCCCTGTATACGGCGGATGGACGCATCAACATCAAGAACGCCAGCTGGCGACACGAGCATCGGGCAATTGATGAATCGTGCGATTGCGATGCATGTACGGGATTCACGGCGGCGTACATCCATCATCTCTTCCGCGCCGGGGAAGTGCTGGGATTGCGACTTGCCAGCGTGCACAATCTCCGCTTTCTGGCACGACAAATGGAACTGATGCGCGCAGCACTCGATGATGGCACATTCGGCACGGCGTATAGCGAATTTACGGCGCGGTATCAGCCGGTAGCGAATCCCAGCCCGGTCGGGCCGGCCCAACCACCGAAAGGCAGATGATGAGCGAGCGACAACGATGGCGTACCTACACCGCCCCCGAACTGGATGATCGTGCTGGCGATGGCTGGTATGTGCCGGTTTTCGACCCTGAGCGCGAAGGCCGGTTGGCGGTAGGCACCGATATTATTGAGATTGCGCGCATCCAGCGTTCGCTCAACGATTTCGGCGAACGGTTCCTGAAGCGTGTCTATAGCCCGCGCGAACGAGAATGGTACGGCAATCGCGTCAATGAGCTTGCAGCCCGGTTCGCGGCCAAGGAAGCAACCAGTAAGGCGCTGGGCACTGGCATTGTTGGCATTCGTTGGCAGGAAATGGAAGTGCTTCCGAATCGCCGTGGCAAACCCGTACTGATTCTGCACGGCCGCGCCGCCGAGCGCGCTCGCCAACTTGGTCTTACCGATTTCAGCGTCTCCCTGACGCATAGTCGCACCGATGCCATGGCGTTTGTGGTGGCGACGGGGCCGGGGACTAGGGAGGACGCGGTAGATGTCGACCAAAATTAGCGACAAGTTGCTCCGCTCGCTGTCGCCCACGCGTGAAATCGGGGCGCACAAATGGGGTGTGGGTGGTGTGCTGGTAATTGCAGGGTCGCCCGCCTATCCAGGTGCGTCCTGGTTAGCCAGCCGTTCTGCCGGGCGTAACGGTGCCGGTATCGTCTACCTGGCTACTCCTCGCGGCGTGATCGCGACAATGGCCAGTGCCATGCCGGAGGTCGCCTTTGTGCCGCTACCCGATACTGATGCCCCCGGAAGTGCCCGTCGCGCGGTGGAGCGGCTACACGACCCGTTGCAGAAGGTGAAGGCAGTGGTGGTCGGGCCGGGATTGGGCGACGATGACTCCACCAATCTGCTGTTGTCCACGCTGTTTGGCTTTGGCGAGCGCGCCGATCACGGCGGATTCAATATCGGTTTTGGCGGCGATTCGTTGCCGGCAGCGGCCCACGAATCGATTTTCGACCTCACCGATGCTCCCATCGTGCTTGATGCCGACGGCCTGAATTGGTTGGCCCGGCAAGGTGAGTGGTGGCAACATATGCCGGCGCAGCGATTGGTGCTTACGCCTCATCCGGGTGAAGCGCAGCGGCTATCTGGCATTGATATCAAGGAGATTGTGGCTGATCCTGCGGGTACGGCCAAAACCCTCGCTGGGAAATGGAACCAGGTTGTTGTGATCAAGAGCGGGTTTGCCGCGGTGTCTGATGGTAAGACAACCCTGGTTGCCGATCTCGCGCCAACCTCGCTCGCCACTGCGGGGAGTGGCGATTGCCTGGCCGGTGCGATCGGTGCCTTCGTCGCCCAGGGATGTGCTCCAATCGATGCTGTCACGCTTGCGATTGGCATTGGCAGTCGCGCCGCAACTGACCTGGAACGAATCTGGGGCATAGGGGGTGTGATCGCAACCGATTTGCCGGATGCGATGGCAAAGGCGATGCTTGCACTATCGTGACCCGTGGGGTTTGAGGAGGAGAGAATGATGGATTACACAACACCAGAGAATCTCGAAGACACCCGTGAACTTACAGCGGCGGAAATCATGCCGGCAGGTGTACCGTCTGTTACGCCCGAGTCATCGATCGCCGATGTGCTGCGAGTGATGGTGCAGCACGATGTCGCAGGCGTGGCGGTCGTGGAAAATGGTGAAATCGTTGGCATCATTACCGAGAGCGATATCGTGGCCCGGCAGGCCGATGTCGAAGCGCCGGTAGCGGTGCCATTTTTCGACGCCATTTTCATGGTCGACGCCGGTCGTCAATACGAGGAAGAGATCCGGCGGGCNNGCCAGCGCCAACCTGGAGCAGATCGCCACTGTCATGATCGATCACGACGTGCACCCCCTGCCGGTGGTGGACGAGGACGGTAATTATCTGGGAATCGTCAGCCGGCGTGACCTGGTTCGCGTCATCGCCGAGTTGGAGACCCGCCTTTCATGAGTCTGCAGGAAATTGTCGATAACTGGCAGGGGCGACCGTCTTTTGCTGTCATCGATCTCGATGCGTTCGCCCAGAACGTGCGCACCATGCGCGAATTTATACGCCCTGAAGCCCGCTATTGCGTAGTGGTGAAGGCAAACGGGTATGGGTTGGGAGCCGTGCCGCTGGCCCGAACTGCTGTACAACACGGTGCCGATATGCTCGCTGTGGCCACGGTGGATGAGGGTGCCCAATTGCGCCGGGCCGGTCTGAGTACCGAGATCCTGCTGATGGGGCCGATGGGTCCCGCCGAAAAGGATCTCGCGGTCGGCATGGATATGACCGTGGTGATGAACGATATCCCGTTCGCCTACGGGCTGGCCCGGGCAGTGCGCGAGAATGGCCGTATGCAGCCGCTGAAGGTTCATCTCAAGCTGGATACGGGCATGCGTCGCATGGGTGTGCTTCCCCGGGATGCGGTGGCCGCAGCGAGGAAGATCATGAGTTTCCCCGAGCTGAAGCTTGAGGGCTTGATGACACATTTTGCCTCCGCGGATTTACCCGATCTGTCTTCAGCGCACGAACAGGTTCGCGTTTTTGATGACATCGTGGCGCAACTGGAGGCTGCCGGAATCACTATTCCGGTCAAACACGTGTGCAACAGCGCCGCCACGGTGCAGTTCCCCGAATGGCATAAGGATATGGTGCGAAGCGGCATCGCCACCTACGGTGTCAATCCGGCCACCCATATTCCCCTCCCGGGAGAGCCGGGGATGATGCGTCAGATTGTGACGATTCACAGCATGGTGGCGCGGGTGATTCCGCTGGAGGCCGGCGACTCGGTGAGTTACGGCGGCACATGGACTGCCACGGCAGCGACCAGGGGCGCATTGATCCCGTTGGGATATGCCGATGGATACCTTCGCGACTTAAGTAATTGTGGCTGGATGTCGATCGAAGGAGAGCGCGCTGATGTGATCGGACGCGTGTGTATGGATCAGACGATCCTGGAAATGCCCAAATCCCTCCCGTCCAATACCCGCCAGCGGGTGGTGGTGATCGGCAATGGCACCAC
>DJVD01000304.1:0-7838 GCA_002440805.1 Chloroflexi bacterium UBA6265 | reverse complement strand
TACATGCGCGGGGGCAAGCTGGTGGGCCTGGCTGACCTGGATGGCTACCGCGATTTCCAGCGGACGTAAGCATCAACAACGACCTGTGAAAAACAAAGAACGCCGGTGGGAATTTTCCCACCGGCGTTCTTTTTGGTTTCGCTAGAACTGGCTCTCGAGTTCGCGGGAGATTTGCTTGAGCACATCGATATCCTTGCGGATCACAAACGTGCGGCCACTCATGTCATCGCGGACATAGTTGAGCGTGCGATCATCCATCCAGCGATAGATCGTCGGGCGGGTAACGCCAAGCTGTTGAGCGGCGTTGCCAATGCTGACGAGTTCGTTGGATTCGAACGCGCGGTACTTGGCCAATGCAAGCATTCGACCCAGGTCGGTATCCCAAAATACGCGGGGAACCGAATAGTCATCGGCCGCTGCGGGCCAGAAGAGGAGTTGAAGCACCGAATCGATTGCTTCAAGCACCTGATCCTTGGATTCCTTGCTCTGGCCAAGGGCCAGGCGTGCCAATCGATGGAGGTCTTGGCCCAACGGCCCTGTTCGTAGCTGCGCCAGCGTAAGAGGCTGGAATGCCTCCGGTGCCAACTGGGTCACCAAACGATGATGGTGACTGTAGACGAGCTGCAGGGCGTTGTCCATGACCGCCTGGTAGTCTCGGGGCTCGGACTCCACGATGACTCCTTTCTGGTCTCTACCGCTCACCCCACGTGAGCGAAACAACAGGTAGCTTTGTATAGCTGTGCAGAGGGTGTGACGTGTGTGTACCACCGGACTGTACGGTCGGATTGTACGCTCGCAGCGATCACCGTGTCAACGGTGTACGTACGATATATGCAACATTGTGCCAGGACTTCCTGTGGTTTCGTCGTTCAGTTTCCATAGTGCAGCAATAATTCAGGCAATTTTCGGCTGAACTCGCCATTGGAAACCACCCGCGTTACGCCTGCAGCCTTGGCGGTGCGGAATCCTTCGACATTGGTGTGTGATCCGAACGCGATGACCGGCGTTTTCCCCTCAAGCAGCGGTCGCAGCATGTCCCAGTCGACGCCCTGATTGAAATCCACCAGCGCAATATCTGCCTGTTGCGCCGATTTCACAAGTTCCAGTTCATTGGGGCAAAGCATCAGTTCATAACCCAGGTTGTTCAGCACGGTGCGAATGCGCATGCCGAAAAACACGTCGCGACTCATTGCGCAAACCGCAAGTTTCCTGTCATCCATAGTGATTTCCCCTTATACGGCGACACCGTCATATGCCAACGTATCGCAATGTATTCCTGTATGGTTCGATTGTAGGTCGAAACGGTGCGCGACTGATTCCCATGCTTGTTGCAGGGCATGTCCAATCCGGCTGGCTTGATCCGGCGTCTGGTACCTCGTGAAATCTTTGACAACCTTAAAGCCCGACTCCTATTATCAAACAGCGCCACCTTCGTGGCTGTCGTGAGTTGCTCTGCGAGGCCCCCGCACCATGAAAAACCCGTTTTCCCTTGGCCACATCGCCGGCGTTTGCGCCGCGCATCCCTGGAAGGTGGTGTCGGCCTGGACAGTCGTCTTCATCATGGCCTCCATCATCGCGGCTGTCGGTTTGAGCGATGTGATGAGCAACCAGTTCCGCCTGACGACCGATTTCGATTCGGTCGTTGGCCTGCGAGAGCTGGAGAACAGCTCACTCTCCGAATCGGTTGCGGTGCAGGAGACCATCGTTATCCGCTCGCTGGACGGCACGCAGGTCGATGATCCGGCGTTCCGTGAACATGCTGACAATGTCACCGCCGCCGTGCGCACCGTGCAGGGCGAATGGGATGACATGGGGCCATCGTTGCCACCGGACCTGGTGGCGCTGGCAAACGATTCGATTGAGGGCTCGTACGTCCTTAACTACTACGAATTACAGGATGCGTTCGCCAACCCGCAGGTGAGGGCGATTGCCGAACGGACGGGTGCAACCGAGCAGGTGGACGCGCTCGTGTCCGAGAGTGGCACCATCCTCCTGCTTCCGGTCGAGATCAACGCCGATTCGTACTCAATTGAGCACTACATCGCCGCAGTAGAGCAGTTTGATGATGCCCGCTTCGATGTCACGACAATCGGCAATCTTTCAATCAATGAGGAATACCAGCGGGTTGTCGCCGAAGAACTGGTAACCGCGGAACAGATTGGCGTGCCGATCGCTATTGTTGTGCTGTTGATCGTCTTCGGCTCACTGGTGGCACCGGTTGTGCCGCTGGTGCTTGGAGTGATGAGCGTTGGCATTGCCCTCGGTATCACCACCGTCATTGGTCAGTTCGGCGAGTTGCAACTCTTTATCCAAAACATGATCACCATGCTCGGGCTCGCGATCGGTATCGATTACTCCCTTTTCCTGGTGGAACGATTCCGCGAGCAACGTGCCCGCGGCCAAAGCAAACAGCGCGCGATCGAGATCGCCGGCGCCACGGCTGGCAAGGCGGTTGTGTTTTCCGGTATCACCGTCATCCTGGCCATGTTGGGCGTCATGTTTGTGCGCATCAACATTTTTTACTCACTCAGCTTGGGCGCGATTATCGTGGTGAGCATGGCGGTGCTGCTCACAACCACATTGGTGCCGGCGCTGCTCAGCCTTATCGGAGACAGAATCGACTGGCCGCGACGTCGCGCCCTTGGTCAAACCGAGATCACGGCCAGCAACATGTACGAGGGCTTTTGGGGCCGCGTCACCAAAGTGGTGGTTGATCGCCCCTGGCTCAGCCTGATCAGCGCCACGGTCGTGTTGCTGGTGCTGGCCTCTCCGGTGTTGCGAATGGAAACCGGTTTCAGCCGCCAGGGGCAGTTGCCGCCCGGCGAAATCACCGAGGCGTACCAAACGCTGGAATCCGATTTCAGCGCCGGCCTCCTGAGTCCGGTCTACGTCGTGTTTGCCGGCGAACGATCCCCGGAATCAGAATCAGCGGTGGCCGAGTACACCGCTGCCATGGAGGCGACCGGCGATTTTGTGATGGTGAGCGAACCGCGCTGGAGTGATGACGGCAGCGTGGCCGAGGTGCAGGCGACGCTGGGGTTCGAGGGCTCATCGGAGCGGGCGTACGCCACGATTGACCACCTCCGCAACGACGTTGCCCCCGTCACGGTAGGAGAAGTCCCGGGATTCGAGGTGTACCTGTCCGGCCAGAGTGCCGGCGAGTGGGACATGATCAATCATCTCGATGGCCGTAATCTGCTGGTGATCGGGTTTGTCCTGGCGCTCAGTTTTGTGTTGCTCCTGATGGCATTTCGCTCGATTGTCGTGCCGCTCAAGGCCATCATCTTCAACCTGCTCAGTGTGGGCGCAGCCTGGGGCATTATGGTGGCCGTGTTCAGCTTCGGGGTTGGACGCGACCTCCTGGGCTACAACGAGAGTCCGATCATCGAGATGTGGTTGCCGATCCTGATGTTCTGCGTGCTGTTCGGCCTCAGCATGGATTACCACGTCTTCATCGTCAGCCGAATTCGCGAGCATTACGACATATCCCATGATAACCATGAGAGTGTCGCGGTTGGCCTCCGCAGCACGGGTAAGATCATCACCGGCGCAGCCGCGATCATGGTGGTGGTATTTGGGGCATTCAGCCAGGGATCGATGCTCAGTATCCAGCAGTTGGGCTTCGGGCTGGCCGTCGCCATTGCGCTGGACGCAACCATCATCCGCACGGTGCTGGTTCCCAGCGTGATGACATTGGCGGGTAACTGGAACTGGTACCTGCCGAAATGGCTGGAATGGCTACCCGACCTCCGGATCGAGGGCGAACCCGCCGAAACGCATGAGTCCGCAGACATTTCCCGGCAGTAAGGCAAATCTGGCCACGAGCGCAAATCGCTAGAAAAGGGGGGAGCCGGCAATACCGGCTCCCCCCTCATTACGTTTGTCAAAGATTTTGAGCGGCCAGAAAATCTGGCCTCGTGAATTACTGAATGCTACCGACCTCGACCACCGTTTGCCAGCATGCCGGCAACATGAACCGGATCTTCCTGGTCGAGCATTCGCGGCAAACTGACGATCACCGAACTCTCCATGCCATCGATGGCGCGGATCTGGGCGAGGGCCTCGTCCGGAATCTCCTCATCCACGTTGGTCACCATCATGGCTTCGCCTCGCGGTACTACGCGGCTGACCTGCATGCCAGCGATGTTGATGTTGTGGCGTGCCAGCGTGGTGCTGAGGGAACCGATGATGCCTGGCTTGTCGTGATGATGCGTGATCAGCACATAGCCGCTCAGCGGCTGCTGCAGGCCGAAGCGATCGACCTCAACGATACCGGCGATATCACGATCCCAGCTGACAACAACGCTGTGGCGGCTCAGGCCCTCCACCTCAAAGCGGAAGCGGGGGATGCTGTTTTCGTCGCCGTCGTCGGCGCTCGTTTCCACCTTGATGCCCATTTCCGTGGCAATCAGGTGGGCATTCACCGGTGTGACCCGTCGCTCCAGCCACGTCTGCAGGGCCGCCGAAAGGGCCGAGTTGCAGACGTGTTCGGTAAGATCGTTGCTCACCAGGCCGATCGCCTGCACGCTGAATGAACGTGGTGAATCCGGCATGATCACGGCCAGCAGGTGGCCAGCAGCCGCGCTAACCTGGGTCAACAACTTGAGCGCCCGCGATTCGAGCGATGCCGCCGGCAGGTTGACCGCGTTCGGCACCGCCTCGCCCTCGAGCGCGGCGATGGTAGTACTGCCGATGACGCGTCCTACGGCCTCCAGTGCTTCGGCACTGGACCCACCAGTATGGGGAGTCAGGACCACGTTCTCCAGGCCAAAGAGAGGGCTCTCGGTGCAGGGTTCGGCGGGATATACATCCACGCCCGCCGCAGAGACATGCCCGCTCTTGAGCGCATTGGCGAGCGCGTATTCGTCCACGAGTTCACCGCGACCGGCATTGATCACAATCGCGCCGGGTTTGAGCTTTTGCAGTGATTCCGCATTGAGGATGTGGTGAGTATCCGGCGTGGCTGGGCAGTGGAACGTCACCACATCGGACCGCTCCCAGATCTGCTCCAACGTTACAGGTTCAACGCCCATATCTGTGAATCGCTGGCGGGGCAGGTAGGGATCGTAGGCGATCACATTCATCTCGAACGCTTTAAGCCGTTTGGCGACTACCGAGCCAACCCGGCCGATGCCGACCATGCCAACGGTGCGACCTCGCAGGTCGATCGGCTTGATCTGCTTTCGTTTCCATTCGCCACTGTGCGTGGTGGCGTTGGCAAACGGGATCTGGCGGGTGACCGCCAGGAGCAGGGCGATGGTGTGCTCACCGGCACTGGTGGCATTGGCGCCCGGAGCGTTCAGCACGATCACCCCGGCGCGGGTGGCGGCAGGGACATCGATGTTATCCACGCCAACACCGGCGCGCGCAATCACTTTCAGGCGAGGTGCTGCCGCCAACACCTCTTCGGTAACATACGTTTCGCTGCGAACAACGAGCGCGTCGGCCTCATACACGGCTTCCAGCAGTGCAGGCACGTTTGTCCCGTCAACATCCACGATGTTGCCTACCGCTGCCAGTTGTTCACGAGCAATGGTGTGGATCTGGTCACTCACCACGATGTGCCAGCGACGATCTTCGTCGACACCCACCGGCGGCAGCGAATCGATCATCGTGCTCTGGACGGCCGGGCGGGTGGCGATCTCTAGCCGGCGGATAATCTCATCGAAGCTCGCAACTACCACCATGCGTTCGTCGGAGTCTTCCGGCAGCGGCTCGACATTGTTGATCAGGAAGCAGGTGACATCGCCAGCCGCATAGTGGCGGGCGTGGCGAAGGCTGTCTTCCACCGCGAACTTGCAGCCCTGGCGACTGGCGATGGCGGTTTTGTCGTCGGCGAAAATAATCTGCACGGTTTCGAACCCGTGCTCATGGAACCATCGCAACGTCATTTCTGCCGACGACTCGGGCCGGGCGGTGACAACGATCACGTTCTCCTCACCGGCGAGACCGATGAGGTTGCGCATGAACTCCTGCGCGCCATGGGCGGGATGCAGTTTCGAGGCCGGGCCGTCGGGCCGGTACACCCATTCCCGCACATGCATCGGCACATTCAGGCCGCTGGAATCGACGAATGCGAGGTCGGGAAGGGAAAGGCCAAATTCGGTATTGGCCGCGCGCGCCATGGGGACCGGGGTCTCAGTCAGCACCCCATCCATATCGATGGCAATGCGAAAGGTGGGCAGGTGGGCAGATGTCGTCATGAAGTGTGGTATCCCGGGAGGAAATCGGAGGGTTTGCGGCATCCGCGCCGTACGCAGCAAGTTTACTCACAATGAGACGGAAATAGCAGGTGAGGGGAGCGCGGCGATCTATCGACGAAATGACCATCCTCTGCGATAACCGTAGAAATATCGATTCACACATACAGGGGAACATGTCCATGAGCCAGCAAACCTACACCCGTCGTCTCGAAGCCGCACAGGCGGTACTGAAAGAACGTGGTATTGATCGACTCCTGCTCGGCCCGTCGGCCGATCTCACATACCTCACCGGCATCCATGCCCACGTCAGCGAACGGATGAACTTGCTGGTGCTGCCGGCCGAAGGAGATCCGGCGATGGTTGTGCCGGGCCTGGAAGCGCCGTTGATCCACGATGGCAGCGGCCTGGTATCGCTGCACACCTGGAGCGATGCTGACAACCCGGCGCAGTTGGCGGCGGGGCTGATCGGCGATGCTGCAACGATCGCGGTCGGCAATAAAACATGGGCGGCCTTCCTGCTGCGACTGCAGGGGCTGGTGAAGGCCAGTTGGCAGGAAGGCGACGCCGTACTGCGCGACCTGCGCATGTGCAAGGACGCCGAGGAGATCGCCGCGCTGGATGAGGCCGGTCGCCTTACTGATGAAGCCTGGATGCTCTTCGTCAAATCCGGTGCCATCAGCGGCATGACCGAAATCCAGGCCCTGAAGAAGCTTCTGGCCATCAGCGAAGAAGTCGGTCTCACGACGCCCAATGGCATTATTGGCAGCGGCCCGAATTCGGCCAGCCCACACCACGGCGGCAATGACCGCGTGATTTCCGATGGTGATGCCATGGTGTTCGATTGGGGTGGAACGATCGATGGCTATTACAGTGATGTCACACGCTCGGCCCACGTTGGCATGCCCGGCGAGGAATACCGTAAGGTGTACGACATCGTGAACGATGCCAATCAGGCGACGTTCGACGTGGTGAAACCCGGCGTAGAACTGCAGGAGCTCGATCGGGCCGCTCGTGGCCTGATCACCGAGGCCGGGTACGGCGAATACTTTGTCCACCGCGTAGGCCATGGCCTCGGTCTCGAGATTCACGAGGAACCCTACCTGGTAGAAGGCAATACCATGCCGATGCAAGTCGGAATGGTGTTTAGCGACGAGCCCGGCATCTACATTCCCGATCGTTTTGGCGTCCGCATCGAGGACGCAGTGGTGTGTGAGGAGCATGGCGCCCGTCGCATGAACACCTCCACGCACGAGTTGTTTATTCTGGAGTAACTACACCCATGGTCGATTCGCCCAACGATCCGGACATCCTCCACGGATTTGCCGAATATACCGACGAGGAGCTCCTGGAACAGAGCCAGTTCAATGCCCAGGCGTTGCTGATGGCCGGAGTGTTGGCGTTGGGCGACGATGACGCGATGCTGGAGACCTGGATTGCTGGTGTCGCTGAGGTTATGGCGCGCGGCTGGGATACCAGTCGCGAATGGACTGCTGCTGAGGTCCTCGACGGTTTGCTCACCAACTACCGCACTTATGGCGGCTGGGTAGTGGAATCCGACCTGGGTGAACCGCACGCGGCCGCCATCGTGGCTGATATCCCGGATGTGGAGCTGGCGGAGGCGATTGGCGCCACCGA
>DJVD01000013.1 GCA_002440805.1 Chloroflexi bacterium UBA6265 | reverse complement strand
CAACTCCAGTACAGGCTTGTGGCCGTTGCGATCGACATTCCCGGCCTGGAAGTTGTCGGTGTGAATACCCGGCATCTGCACATTGGCCTCGCGGGATGATTCGAGATGATCGGAGTTGACTGCCGCCTGGGAGTTGTTGTGAATTAACGTGTCGAACATGTATTACCACCTTGCCTTTTTGCTGAAGTGATGACGAAGGCCAATGGCCAGGGAGTTCATGAGAAGGAGAATGATCATCAGGATGATGATGGCAGCCGCGGCCAGGTGCTCGAATTCCTTTTGCGGCCGACCGGTCCAGTTATAGATTTGCAGCGGCATCACCATGAAGGTTGAGAATGGCCCGTCGGGTCGCCACAGAACCTGGCTGGCGCCACCTACCACCAAAAGTGGAGCGGTTTCGCCGATTGCGCGGCTCATGGCTAAAATCACACCGGTGAGTACCCCGGGGAACGCCGCCGGCAACACGTGGTTCTGCACGGTTTGCCAACGCGTAGCACCAAGGCCGTAACTCGCCTCGCGCAGGCTGGACGGAACCGCCCGAATCGCCTCGCGGGAAGAGATCACCACAACCGGCAGGATCAGCAATGCCATAGTGAGGGCACCGGCCAGCAAAGAGCGGCCCATGTTCATCCAGTCAACAAACACCACCAGGCCGAGCAGGCCATAAACAATGGACGGGACGCCGGCAAGGTTGGAGATATTGGTCTGGATGAAATCGTTAAATCGGCCCCGGGTTGCATATTCCTCCAGGTACACCGCCGTGCCGAGACCGAGCAGGAACGCCGTGATCCCGGATCCCATCACGATCCAGATCGAGCCCCAGATGGCGGGGTTCATGCCCGCCTTCTCAGGAATACGGGAGGGCGGATTGGTGATCAACCCCCAACTCAGCCATGAAAGACCGGGCGAGAAGATGGACCACAGCAGCATACCCAGGAGCACGATTGCCAGGGTTGTGGCGGCAAAGAACAGCCATCGCCAGATAGCGCCGATGCGCTGGCGAGCCTTGACGCGCGGTCTGAAATCACCGGTGGCCACGCTAACCTGTGGGGTTGAAACCTGATCAATCATGCGTATTCCTCCCGGAACCGCTTGGTGACCCATTGGCTCACCAGGTTCATGACAAAGGTCATGGTGAACAACAGCAGGCCAACGCCAAAGAGCGAATAGAACGCGGTCGTGCCCCGGGCGATATCACTACTGAAGGTGTAGGCAATGAAGCCCGTCATGGTTTGCATGCTGTTCTGCAAATCGAAAATGCTGGAACTGCCCCCGGATTGACCCGCCGGACTCTGACCCGCTGCAACGGCGACGATCATGGTCTCGCCGACAGCGCGGGAAATGGCGAGGATGAAAGATGCCACAATTCCGGAAACAGCCGCAGGTACAACCACCCGCACGGTGGTTTCGAACTTGGTGGCACCGAGACCGAAAGCGGCCTCACGCAGGCTGCGGGGAACAGCGCGGAGTGCGTCCTCCGAAAGCGACGCGACGGTGGGCATCGCCATGATGCCAATGGCGATACCGGCGGAAAGGCCATTAAAAGTGCCGATGCCGCCCAGGATCGGCTCCAGCAATACAGGTGTGATGAAGGTAAGGGCAAAAAAGCCATAGATGATCGTCGGAACGCCGGCGAGCACTTCAAGAATCGGTTTGAGGATGGCACTCGCCCTCGCGCTGGCGAATTCGCTGAGATAAATGGCAGCGGCGAGTCCCAGGGGTAAGGAGATTAACGCGGCGACAAGGGACGTCATCAAGGTACCCATCACCAACGGCATCACACCAAATTCTTGCTGGGATCCAGAGAAGAGCGGTGTCCAGGTGCGGCCAAAGAGAAAATCCCACACTGGCACGTCGCGGAAGAAATTGAACGCCTCAAACACCAGGATCAGGACGATCCCCACAGTGGTAAGTACAGTCAACAGTGAGCAAACAATCAGGACATAGCGAATCAACTCCTCGGATCGCTGCCGACTGCGTTTGCCTGTGAGATTTAGTGGCGGCCGATCATCCGGCCGTAGAGGGGCTATACCGCTTGCCACTCAGTTCCTCCAGCGAGAGAACGATTTGAACAAAATTGCGTATGCACGCACCCGTCGAAACGGGCGCGTGCATCGCGATAACTGAAGCTAGGCAGCCGGTGAAGCGGCCGGTGTTGCTTCTTCCTCGGCACCGAACGAATCGGAATCCGGGGCGATGGAGCCATCAATGGCACCAAGAACCTTGTCGTAGGTGGCCTGCTCGGCATCTTCAGGCAGGGCGATGTAGCCCACGGCCGGGGCGATCTCATCGCTGGAGGCAGCGTAGAACTTCACGAACTCGGCGACTTCTGGTCGGCTCTGAAGCTCGTTGCCACTGACGTAGATGTAGAGCGTGCGGCCCAGCGGGGCGTAGCTGCCATCGCCGATGGTTTCGATCGACGGAGTTACCGCGCCGTCGCCATTGTCCACGGCCACGGCCTTCAGGGTGTCGGCATTCTCTTCGTAGTAGGAGAAGCCGAAGTAACCGAGGGCCATGGGGCTACCAGCAACGCCCTGGACGAGGACGTTATCGTCTTCGCTCGGGGTGTAATCGGTACGAACTTCGCGATCACCAAGGATTTCCTCATTGAAGAAATCAAAGGTGCCGGAAGCAGTGCCCGGGCCGTATAGCTCAATATTCTCGGCTGGCCAGTCGGCGCGCACATCGGCCCAGGTGGTAACACCACCATCGGCGGCCCAGATATTCGCGAGTTCTTCAACGGTCAGGTCTTCGACAAAATCGTTCTCGGCGGAAACAACTACCGTGATACCGTCGAGGGCCATCGAGAACTGGTACCAGCTCACGCCATTCTCGGCAGCGAGGGCAGCCTCTTCCTCCTTGATGGTGCGGGAGGCGTTCGAGATGGCTGTTTCGCCATTGGCGAAGCGCTCGAACCCACCACCGGTGCCGGAGATACCATTGGTGATGCGAACGTTAGGAGCAACAGCAGCGAACTCCTCGATGGCGGCTTCGGTCAACGGGCCAAGCGTCGAGGAACCATCGGCTTCGAATTCGCCTTCGAGATCGCCAATGTTGTCAGGAGCTTCGTACGAAACGGCTCCCTGGCCAAGCACGCGAGCAAACGGGGCGATGGCCACGGTGCCAGCAGTGATGGCGGCCAACGAACGGCGGGAAAGTCGATACTCGAGAAAACTCATGGTGCTGATCTCCTTTGATAAACCTTTGATGGGTACATTCCCATCTGAAACGCAACTTCCGGGTACAACCCCAAACGGCAACGAGCCATTCAGGCAGTGGAACTATCCGGTTCTCATTTCCGACTGCAAACGTGGTTCGTGGGCGAAATCCACAGCAACCGCATTTTCGCGCTCATCGGCTGATTCCGATGCCAGGGCATCGTCTTCGGCCGCAGCCACGTTGAAGCGATATCCGGCGCCATACACTGTGCGAATCGTGTCTTCATTCATGCCGGCCGCAGTGAGTTTTCCTCGCAACCAGCTGATGTGCACATCAACCGTACGAGCATCAACCACGACATCGTCCCCCCACACGGTATCGAGCAGTTCCTGCCGTCCAAATACCCGACCTGGTTCCATCGCAATGGTGACCAGTAGCCCGAATTCCTTGGGACGCAGGTGCAGCTCCGTTCCATGAACACTGGCAACGCGACGATCGGCCTCGACCCGCAACGGGCCGCGTACGATGGTCGAGGGCGGACGAACGCCCGGGTTGGTTCGGCGACGAACATGGGCCCGCACGCGAGCGAGAAGTTCTCGCAATGCAAACGGCTTCACCACNNTTCATGCCTGGCAACATGACGTCCAGGATGATCAGGTTGAGTTCGTCGCCATGCCTGGCAACTGCATCAAGCGCAACCAGACCGTCCTCGGCAGCGATCACGCGAAAACCCTCGCGGGTGAGATTGAACACCAACGTGCTGCGCAGCGTTGGGTCATCTTCCACAAGGAGAATTGTTGCTTCGTCACCGCGGTGTGATCGAGTTGGCTCCATGCCGTTCACCTCCGAAATCTGCACGTGGCGTGCTTGCGTGGCCGCAACACGGATTCACGTACAACAGGATGATAGGCATCGGATGTTAACGGGTGGTAAGCCGCACGTTAAATAAAGCGGCGGCTCTTGTTAAATCTTCGGATCAGTTTTGTGCAGGGGTCGCAGATGGGCTTGCAGGCGTTACATCCTGATTATCGAGCACCTCAATCCCGGCTTCGAGGATGGGATCGGAGGAGGCTGTTTGCGAACTGGTGGCAACTTCCACATCCGGGCGGATACCTTCATCCTGAATCCTGGCCCGACTGGGCGTAAACCATTCGGCCACGGTGACACGCATGGTCGAACCATCGGCGAATTCGTAGATCCGCTGCACCGATCCCTTGCCGAACGTTGCCTGCCCTACCAGCATCGCGCGGCCATAGTCTTTAAGCGATCCAGCCACAATTTCCGCCGCACTTGCGGTGCCGCCGTCGATCAGGACAACAAGGGGCAGATCAAGCGGTGCTATCCCTTCAGCTGCTTCGATCGGCATCGCGGTCATGCCTTCCTCGCCGGCGCTGGTGTCCTCAAACATCGCCGGCCCCACGGACGGATCCATGAAGCGCCCGAGCGTTTGCCGGGCGGCTTCCACCCAACCACCGCCGTTACCGCGCAAGTCGAGGATGATGCCGGTACTACCGCGAGCCTGGATCTCCGCAATGGCTGCATCAAGATCAGGAACGGTGGTGTCACCGAACAGTGTGATGCGCAACCACGCGTAGGTGGTGCCTTCGATAAAGACTAACGTCACCGGCGGAATGATGATCTCTTCAAGAATGAGCGTGTGGTTTAGCACTTCACCCGTGGATGGGCGTACCAGCGTGATTGACAACGAATCGCCTATTTCGCCGCGTAGCAGGCGCACCACTTCGTTCACATCGGTGTTCTGAACACGAGCGCCATTAATTTGCTCAATCACATCGCCGCGAACAATGCCAACATCGTCCGCCGGCGATTCCGGAACAACCGCGCTGACAAAGGCCACGTCGCCTTCCAGCACTACATCGATGCCCACACCCCCATACTTGCCCTCCAGCCCCTCCTGGGCCGTTTGCGATTCATCTACGCCGAGGTAACGGGTATAGGCATCACCGAGCGTCAGCAACGCGCCATCGATGGCGCCCGCTTCCATGTCAGCATCAACCTCACTACGCTGATCCGCTTCGGTTGGATAGTAGTAATAGTTTTCTGCGATCACCGTATGAACCGCCGGAAGATTGGCGAACAGGTCAGGTTCAGCTTCCTCGCCGCGCGACCGCTCTACCCCGATGCCCGCAGCAAAGCCACCGGCCAACAGGATTACGCACAACAACAGCGATCGCAGGACTTCGCGCCTGGAGATGGAGCCGCGACTGTCTCGCTTGAGTTCAACGGTGGGGGGATTCATACTGGCTCCAACGTTCAAGGCACTCACGTCAAAGGAAGAGAAGGGTCAGTCATGCTGCTTGTTGCGGATGTCGGCAACACCAACTCAACGTTTGGTGTGTACTCGCATGATTCTAGCGGCCCCGTGGCCACGGTGCGTACCGCCACACAGCACGACAGGATGCCGGATGAATGGTACGCGATTCTCGAGCCCGTTCTGGCCATGCAGGGCACCAGCCTGATGGACGTAACAGGCTTCGTCCTCAGTAGTGTTGTGCCACCGGTAACGCGGTGGCTGGGAGTGCTGGCCAAACATCGCCTCGGCATTGAACCCATCATCGTCAGCTCCAAACTCGACCTGGGTATGCCAATTGATGCCGATCATCCCGAAGAGGTTGGTGCCGACCGCATCGTTAATTCGCTGGCCGCGCTGGAGACATATGGAGCCCCGGTCATCGCAGTCGATTTTGGCACTGCGCTCAATTTCGATGTCGTGGATGCGCGCGGCCATTACCGCGGCGGTGCGCTGGCTCCGGGCCTGATCATCGCCCTCGAGGCAATGACATCGCGCGCGGCCAAATTGTTCTCCGTTGATCTCGTGCCGCCACCGCAGGCGATCGGAACCAACACCATTCACGCCATCCAAAGTGGATTGGTGCTTGGCTACATCTCGCTGGTGGAAGGGATGATCGCGCGCCTGGCGGCGGAACTCGAAGGCACACCGAAAGTGGTGGTCACGGGTGGGTATGCCGAGCTGTTTGCGAAGAACTCCACCGTGATCGATGCCTTCGATCCCGACCTCACCATCAATGGCTTGCGACTGGTGTGGGAGCGGGTTCACCGCGAAAAGACAGAATAATCCTCGCGGCGCGGAACAGAAAGTTCGGTATACTTTCTCCAGTTGTATACATGTGATTCGCGATGTGTCGTCGATGATCCTGAGGGCACATCAACCCGAAGGGAAGCGCGCCATGAACCAGTATCCCGCCGAAAGAGTTTTTAACGTCGGTGTCTTTTCGCACGGCGGTGCTGGGCGCACGACACTGGTGGAGGCAATGCTGTTCGATAGCGGCGCAACGAATCGCCGCGGTCGCGTCTCCCTGGGAACCACCGCTTCTGATACCGATCCGGAAGAAATCAAGCGCCACATCTCCCTCACTCACTCTGTCATCCCCATCGAATACCACAATTGCAAGATCAATGTGATCGACACCCCCGACTTTGCCGATTTCGGTGGCGATGTTCGCTCTGCCATGCGCGTGGTTGAAGCAGCCATCATCGTGGTCGACGCCTCTGCCGGCGTCGAGGTTGGTACCGAGCAGGTGTGGCACAACGCCGAACTCGCCGGTCTGCCGCGCTTGCTGTTCGTCAACAAAATGGATCGCGAACATGCAAATTTCCGGGGCGCGCTGGAGGCAATGATTGAGGCCTTCGGCAAACGCGTGGCTCCGCTGCAGTTCCCCATCGGCGAGGAGGCAGACTTCCGCGGTATTGTGGATTTGCTCGGCAAAAAGGCAATGGTGTTCACCAAAGATGGCAACGGCCAATATGAGGAAACCGAGATTCCGGCGGAACTCGCCGATGATGTGGAGTTCTACCGCCAGACGCTGGTAGAGGCCATCGCTGAAAATGACGAAGACCTCACCATGCGCTACCTCGAGGGCGAGGAAATAAGCGACGAGGAACTGCACCAGCACCTGCATAAGTGTTTCGAGGATGGTTCAGTGGTCCCAATGGTGCTGGGCGCGGCCAGCGAAAACATGGGCGTTCAGCCGCTGATGCAAACCATCATCGATGTACTGCCATCGGCAGCCGAACATAAGGAAATTGCCGAGATCAACGGCGCGGAAGTCGAGCTGGTTGCTGATCCGGATAGTGATTTCGTTGCCCTGGCGTTCAAGACCCAGGCCGATCCCCACGTCGGTAAGGTCACCTGGTTCCGGGTCTATAGCGGCACCCTTAAGTCATCGTCCAGCCTGTACAACGCCTCGAAGGATCACGAGGAACGCGTCGGCCAACTGTTCTTCAGCCGCGGCAAGGAACATATCTCCACCGACTTCGTCTCCGCTGGAGATATCGGCGGTGTGAGCAAGCTTGAATCCGTTGTCACAGGCGATACCCTCACCAGCGGCAAGAAAGTGAACCTCAAAGGCATCCAGTTCCCGCACAGTGCCTACACAGCATCGGTGCACGCATCGTCGCAAGGCGATCTCGACAAGCTCAGCCAGGCCTTGCAACGCATGCAAGATGAGGATCCATCGCTTGTGGTGACTCGCGATCCCGATACGGGCGATGTGCTTGTTTCCGGCATGGGTGAACCGCACGTGCAGATCGCAATTGAGCGCATGAAGCGCCGCAGTAATGTCAATGTGAACCTTGGCCTGCCACGCGTAGCCTATCGCGAAACCATTTCCGCGCCGGTACAAGCCGAATACAAACACAAGAAGCAAACCGGCGGTGCCGGCCAATACGGGCACGTGAAGCTGGAATTGGCGCCGCTGCCAGATGCCGACTTCGAATTCACCGACAAGGTTGTCGGCGGATCGGTACCGAAGAACTTCTTCCCCGCTGTGGAAAAGGGCGTCCGCGATGGCCTTGCCGCCGGACCGGTGGCTGGCTTCCCGGTGGTGAACGTGAAGGCCACACTGTACGACGGCAGCTACCACGATGTGGATTCCAACGAAATGGCATTCCGCATTGCCGCCAAAGAGGCCTTCCGCAAGGGCATTCTCGGCGGCAAACCGACCCTACTCGAGCCCGTGATGAACCTTAAAATCAGCATCACCGAGAGTTTCCTGGGCGATGTGATGGGCGACCTGAACACACGTCGTGGCCAGGTGACCGGTATGGATACCCACGATGGCGGCATCACCGTGATCGAAGCGCAGGTACCCGGGGGAGAGATCCAGCGCTATGCCACCGATCTGCGCTCAATGACGCAAGGTCGCGGCACCTACGAGGCCGAGTTCAGTCACTATCAACCGGTGCCGCAGCATCTGGTCGAGAAGATCGTGGCCGAGCACGCAACCGAGAGCTAGCCTCTGCAAGCGATCGCTGGTACGTGGCATGATTGCGGGGGAGCTGGATGGCTCCCCTGCTTTTATTGAATCCACTGGAATATTCATGATCGATACATTTGAAATTGTGTTTGATGGCGGTTCGTTGGGAAACCCGGGCAAAGGCTATGGCAGCTTCGATATCACCCGCAATGGCAAGCTGTTTCATCGGCAAATCGAATTGCAATTTGGCGATGCCATGACCAACAACCAGGCCGAGTACCTGAGTTTAATTGGGGCGCTCAAGTCCATTGTCGGAAATCCGGATGTTGATCCAGAGAACATCGCGATCATCATTCGCGGCGATAGCAAGCTGGTGATCAACCAGATCAACGGTGTGTGGAAGGTGAAACACATCAACATGCAACCACTGTGGGCGGAAGCACGCGGGCTCCTGGCTGATGTGAAAGACTGGAAGGCGATCTGGCACGATCGCAGCAACTCGGTGAGGAAACTCGGGCACTAGGTTTCGGATTTGGGCGTCAGGCGCAGGATAAAGCCGAAGGCCGTGAGAAAGGCAAAAAGCGCCACGCCAATTGCCGCTCCAAACATCACCGGCGTAAACATCTTCACCACGACCAGCAATGTGGTCGCCACAATGAGTGAATACCATGCGGCACGTTTCCATGCCTCAGCCCGGGTTGGAATTTCAGGTCGCTGTGTTTTCATGGCCAAAGTATACCGAACGGAGACAAAATGAAACGTATTTACATGGCCTCACCGCTGGGGTTTGCAGCATCCACTCATCATTTCATGGAGGAGGCAGTCCGTCGACTCGGTGAGGTGGTGGCCGTTGAGAATCCATGGGACGACGTGCGTTTCGTCGACGAGTTCGCCGAGATCGAGATGCTGGATACGTACTCTGAACGCGTGTCGCGGCTGCAGGCGATCAATATGGAGCTCGGGCGCACCAATGCCGAACGCATTGACCGCAGCGATGCCGTATTCGCGATGCTCGATGGCGTTGATGTCGATTCCGGTACCGCGGCGGAAATTGGGTACGCCTATGCCCAAGGGAAAATGGTGTTCGGCCTGCGCACTGATTTCCGGCTGGCCGGGGACAACATCGGGGCCACAGTGAACCTGCAAGTGGAATATTTCATCGTTTCCAGTGGCGGTCGCGTGGTGACATCACTGGATGAGTTCATCACCTGCGCCCGCGAACTCTAGTTCCCGGTTACTTGCAGCAGATGCGTGCGGGGCCCTATACTAGCGCTGCTGAGGGGGGATTAGCTCAGCTGGTTAGAGCGCCACGTTGACATCGTGGAGGTCACTGGTTCGAGTCCAGTATCTCCCACCCCTCATTGAAGCCACCTTGCGGTGGCTTCATTTGTTTTTCCACAAACCGACTACGTATGGATCGTACGTACATCAATGACGTTGTGTAGCGTCGTCTTGTATGATTGCTGCTGTTACCTTCGCGTCGTGTTCGCCCTCATCGCGCACCATCAGGCTGATTGCATGCCCACCCGCCGACAATTCATTACCGCTGGCGCGGGTGTCCTCCTTGCAGAGGCATTGCATCCTGCCTTGGCGCAGAAAGCCAGCGAACTCCAAATCAATTCAACACGCTACATCGTCAGCAATGCCGACACCGGGGCGATATTCGCCCAGCGGGATGCACGCGAACGGGTGGCAATTGCCAGCCTCACCAAGGTGTTCACGGCAATGGAAGCGGTGAATATCGCCCCGCTTGATACCCAGATCACCACCACCGAAGACGACATGCAATCGGCCGAAGCCACGACCATGGGATTTGGCCCGGGCGAGACGTTCAGCCTTGAGGAACTCATCTACGGCATGCTGTTGCCGAGCGGCAACGATGCAGCCTGGGCCGTCGCGCGTGTATTGGGCTCGCGAGACGGTGATTCGGCCGAGGAAGGCGTGGAGCGCTTCATGGCCGCCATGAACGAGCGGGTGCAACTGATGGGCCTGAAGGACACCAACCTGGTTAATCCGGACGGCTGGGGCGTGCCCGATCATTACTCCTCTGCGGCCGATGTGGCGGCGTTCATGGCCTATGCCAGCACCAATCAGTTCCTGCTTGATGTCCTCGGCACGGCTCGCTACACCACAAGCAGCGGCTATACACTCACCAACACCAACAAGGTGCTTTCGAGTTCGCCATCCGTCATCGGCGGCAAAACCGGCTATGACCTGGATTCTGGCTGGTGCCTGGTGCAAATCGCGCAGCGCCAGAACACACGCATGATTGCGGTGACCCTGGACGGCATTGCACCAGACGACTGGTACGACGACAACCTCTCGCTTCTTGACTACGGCTTTGAGCAACAACTCGCTCTCGGCTCACAACCGTTCGATGGTGAATTCGTCACCTGGGCCGATCCCGCCCCGTTGATCTTCGCGCAAGCGGGTTCGGGCGAAGCGGTGATCACGGGTCAATCCGAGGGTGGCGAGCAGATTGTGGCGCGCGAGGAA